>JBMFIT010000006.1:0-39267 GCA_049974445.1 Acidilobus sp. | reverse complement strand
ACTCTTCGACCCCATCACATATGAGTGAGGCGAATGGAGTCAGCTTCCTTGTGGTCCTATAGTCAACCCAGTCGACAGGAAGGTAGTGGACGTCGCCATGACCAAAGGTCTGGCTCAGGACAGGACCCGCGGCGATAACCCTAGGACCGAGTATGGTCCCTTCCCTGACGGCCTCCCTTAGGTGTAGCCCCACTATGCTGCCTGCGTCAACGACGGTAGTGAAGCCTGCCCTGGCTAAGGCTTCCAGATCTTTGACGGCCCTTGCGAAGAACACTCCCAGGGGGGTTAGTAGGTCCTCCTCTATCCTCCCGCTCCTTGACCCTGTGAGGTGAAGGTGGGCATCTATAAGGCCTGGCATCAGGAACATGCCCTTAAGGTCTACTACCTCAGCGTTCTCCGGGGCGCTGACCTCCCCCCTCGTTCCTACATCAACGATGGAGCTGCCTGAAACGACCACGGTGCCCCTAAATGTCTGTCCGCCTGTTGAGTCGAACAAGAGACCGTCATACAGTACAAAGGACCTTGCTGCCTCGTGTGGAACCTCAAGCGTCAAACCCAAGGCCTAGTAGAGGATAGGGGTTTCGGTAGATAACCTTAGCTGGCGTGTTTTCGGGGCCATAATTGGCATCAAGCAGGCTCTCCACAGCCTCTATAAGTGGACCTCAGGGCCTGCGTGGGACATCACCCCTCAGACGATGGCTTTTTCCCTCATCGACCCTTCGGGATTTATAACCAGAAGCGTTATAAGGTACCGCGAATGAGCGAGTACAGCTCATTGAGTGGACTGGAGAAGATCATACTGGTGCACATCTACAGGTACGGCCCGGACTCCCCTTGGATGATAGCCAGGCGTGCCCTTGGCCTGTGGGGTCCAATTCCAAAGCTTGACGAGCTGGCCGTTGATGAGGCGTGTCAAAGGTTAATTAATAGAGGGCTCCTGAGGCCGTATAAAGGTCCCCTAAAGGGCCTTCCCACCTCATCTGTAAAGCCCTGGCTTAAAGTGAAGGTGAAGAGGGCCGACAGGCCAGTTAGGGGTCTCTACTGCGAGCTAACTAAGGAGGGAAAGAGGCTGGCGTCAGAGCTCTACAAGGAATTTAGAACGAATGCGCAGCATTAGATGGGGGTGCGCTTGCTGAGAGGTAGAAGAACCAATTACCTCGGCGTTGTCATAATGTCAAGCATTATCGTGGCCATTATACTCCTTGTTGGTTACTTTTTAACGAAAGAGAAGCTCATACCCTCCACCTACAGCAGCTACCTCTATGGGGTTCTATGGGTTTTAGCCACTGTAATTATAACGCATTTAATTAGCTCAAGGGTCAGGGCTTCACTTGTCCCCCACGTCGGGCCGGCCAACGCTTCCTCGGTTGCATTCATTATAAGGCTGACAGGGTACACCATAGCCTTTGTCGGCTTCCTCGCCATAATTAGGGTTAGCGTCACAGAGGCCCTGGCGGCAGGGGGGTTCGCAGGGCTTGTCGTTGGCCTGGCGTCGCAGTATGTGCTGTCCAACATCCTTTCCGGCGTCATGCTCATTGTCACGAGGCCGTATAAGGTCGGAGACAGGATAACGTTCACTTCATGGCAGTATGGGCTCCTAGCGCCGGCTTACCCCCCTAAGTTCTTCTCGCAGGACTTCCTGATCCCTGGATATACTGGCACCGTGACTGAAATAACTCTGATGTACACCGTTATAACGACTGATGACAACGTGCCTCTTAAGGTTCCGAACAGCATCATGGCACAGGCCGCGATCTTCCTGCACTCCGAGGCTGACTACAGAAGGGCTAGGACAAAGTATGAGGTCCCAAAGGACGTTGACCCGGACCTCATTATTACGAGAGTGAAGGAAGAAGTGTCTAAATTGCCGTTCGTAGTTGGAGAGCCTTCGGTAATGCTGCTCGACACAAGCCAGAGCACTTACGTCCTTGCTGTCGACGTTAACTCCAGGGGATTAACGGAGGAGGCCGCCAGGAGTGAGGTAATTAAGTTACTCATCAGGGTTGTCGGAGAGGTAAGGAAGGAAGCTCTCCAATCCAAGAGCTAGGTTCCTTCCCATTTGAAGCAACAAAAACCCCTCCCAGTCTAACATACGATGGGCAGAATGACCTTCGACGTTGAGGCGAGGGTCAGGGCAGTCCTAGGCCTGAACAAGTATCAAGCCTCCGCGTACACAGTCCTACTTAAATCTGGTCCGATGAGAGCACAGGAGGTTGCGAGGGCTGCCGACATACCTCAGCAGAGGGTCTACGATACCTTAAGGTCACTCGTTGAAATGGGGCTCGTGATCGAGAGGGACGGGGCCTTTGAAGCCACAAACCCGGTCGAATCCCTCGGACTCTTTGCCAAGCGCGAGATCGCAAGCGCGCTGGCAAGGGCAGGCGATATAGAGAGGCTAGCCCAGGATCTCCAGGCCCTGCGAGGGAGCGCGCTGGCCAGGCCTGTTGTAATGATGCTCAAAGGCATGGCTTCAGTCATGGGAGCAGCCTTGAGGGAGGTCGCTGACTGCGACGAAAGGCCGCTTTTCATAGCATACAAGGTGTTTGACAGGCTGGGCCAGCTTCTCCCAGTCCTGAGGGCCCTGGCATCCCAGGCAGGGCCGGGAACCAGGGTCATACTCCCAAGGGGGTACCTTGAGAAGTACGCGCAATACAAGGTAGAGTTTGAGAGGTATGGCCTTCTGTTCACAGAGTCCGACTTGGCCTTCATTGACCTAATGATTGCCTGTGATACTGTCATAATCGGAGTTCCATATCTTTCTGATGTGATAGCAGTGATGATTAAGGATAAGGAGTTCGCGGAAGGACTAAGGAAGGGCGTCACGAGGGCCGTTGGCCTTTAAGGCCACTCCCCTCGCCTTATGGCGTCAACAAGGCCGACTATCGTAGTGTCAAGGAATGCCCTTACAGCAAAGGCCTCATCAATTTCAAGGAGTCTCGCTATCGAGGGTTCCCTGTTAGCAATTATCCTCTCAAGATAACCGACGTCAACTTGGACCCCGGCTGACATTATGGCCTCAAGCCACCCTATCACCTGCTGCCTGGCAAGTGAGAGCCACTTCATTGCGTCGTCGTGAATGCCGAAGTGCGTTGGGGCGAGGATCCTCGGCGATAACGATTCCATCTTAGCTATGCTCTCTAGGTACATCTTAGGCTTGAAGGGAGGCGGACTTGTAGGCATTGGTATCTCAACGCCTCTGAAAGTGAATACAACGCCCGCCGAGTCCCCAGTAAAAATCACCCCATCGGGCTCCAAAAGAACGCTCATGTGGTGGCTGGCGTGACCGGGGGTGTGAATTATCCTGAGCCTTGACTTCCCAAGCCCTATCGTCATACCATCTGAGGCCTCCCTTACCCTGGCCGGGTCTGCGTTTAGCGGCCTCCCGTAGGTCTGTGGAAGGAGAGGGGTGAGCTCAAAGGACGCGGAGTAAAGCCTGCTGGGGTCAACTATGTGTGAAACCCCTCTCGGGTGAGCGTAGGCCACGGCTGCCCTATGGTCCTTAAGGAGATGGGCGGCTGCGCCTGCGTGATCTAGGTGAACGTGCGTGGCGACTATAACGTCAGGGATGACGCCGAGACTCTCAAGCCATTCCCTAAGCTTAGCGTAGGAGCTCTCAGGCCCCGGATCTATTATGGCGACGCGCTCATCTATTATGACGAATGATGAGATGTATCCCTTTAGATTGGCGGGGCTTACATCGATGACCCTGACCTCAGCCAAATTATGTCCCGCGCTAGGTCCTCTGAGCTAGAGTAAAAATGCGTGGGGCTGGACCCGGCAATGACGGCTTGGTTGACTACATCCTACTCGCAGTGATGGCCATTAGCTTCTCCACCGCATCGATATTTGTCCTGCTGACTCGCCTTCCAGGACCGTCAGCCGCGACATGGAGGCTAGCAATAAGCTCGGCCATAATGTGGGTTCTCGTGATGAGCGGGCCTGGAACGGGGCCTTCGCCCTTCTCTGATAAGACAGCGCTGCTCGCCTCGTTAATAAGCGGAATCTTCCTGGCACTCCACTTTGATCTCTGGATGACAAGCCTATACGTAGTACCTGTCGGTGTCAGCGTCGCCCTGGTGGACTCTTACCCAGCCTTCATCTGGGCATTAGGTCACTTGATATTTAACGAAAGGTACTCGGCACTTGAAATCGTCGGGTCGATAGTTACTGTCGTCGGCGTGGTGGGGCTAACCCTCGTGAAGGCGGATCCAGGCAATTGGATTGAGGGCGTCACGTTGAGCCTCGGGGGAATGGGCAGCATGGTCTGCTACGTCCTGATAGGAAGGTGGGTGAGAACAAGGTGGCCCACCAGGACTTACACCGCGGTCACATACTCATTTGGCGCGATCGTGAGTTCCGTCATCTCTGTCCTCTCGCACAGCCTCGTCGTCCCCACGATGCCTGTTAGGGTGGCGGCCGTGCTGGGGCTGGCGTTAGTGCCCATGATGGGCGGGCACACTATTATGAACTACCTGCTCGGAAAGGAGAAGATACTCCCGTCAACTATAGCTATGACGTTTGAGCCGGCGGGGGCGTCTATTTTGGCAATGCTCATCTTTGGGCAGAGGCTCAGTCCATCTGAGTGGGCCTTCATAATAGCGATCGTCCTAGGAATATCGCTGTCGTCATTAGGCATTTCAGGCGCATCTCAGTAGGCCCTCTCGCCGCCGATGAACGTTGCCACGTTCCTGATCGACCTAAGTTCTGAGGGGTCTGAGGCCTCGAGTGGATCCTGTGAGAAGGACGAAATATCGGCAAGGCTTCCTGGTGTGAGGGTCCCTACTAATGGGTCCCTTAGAACGGCTGCCGAGCCAGCGGTATAGAGGTGAAGGGCTTCATCGACTCTAAGGGCCTCATTAGGGGTCACGCGGGCAAGCTCACACCCTTCAGGACCTCCCCGGGTCACTGCCGCGTAAATCGTCGCCCAGGGGTCTGTAGGCTCAACTGGCGCGTCAGTGGACAGGCCAACCACGGCACCTGCCCCAATGAGCGAGCGGAACCTGTACGCGAGACGCAGCCTGCCCTCGCCAAGCCTTGACTTAAGCCAGCCCATATCCTCTATGACGAACATGGGCTGAACGCTAACCCTGACCCCCCTTAACCTTGGCAGCTGGTCATCCCTTACCAGTGATGCGTGCTCAACCCTTGCCGGGTACCTTGAAGCCTCCATCGACTGGAGCGCGATGTCCAGCGCCCCGTCCCCGATTGCGTGAATTGCCACGTCTATGCCCAGCTTGGACGCCCTGGCCATTACGTCGACTAGTTTGTCAATAGTTACATTGGGCTTCCCGATCTCGCCAGTGGAGTCGCTGTATGGCTCGGAGAGGAGGGCTGTTCTGGCCCCAAGCGAGCCGTCGGCGAAAACCTTAACACCAGAAATGGTTGCCCATTCGTTACCAAAGCCACCCACTATGCCAACGCCCTCAAGGGCTTGTAGGGCGTCAAGGTCTAGGTAGAGGCGAAGCCTGAGCCTAATTCTCTTCCCTGCCTCTGAAAGAAGCCGTGGAAGAAGCTTAATCGGTACGTTCATGAAGCCGACGGTCGTTATTCCCTGCGAAACGAGAAGGTTGGAGGCATCTATGACATAGTTTATGTACTGCTGAGGCGGCGGCTCAAGCGACCTCATGACCCTAATTAGCGTGTCTTCCCTCACGACGCCTGTTGGCTCGCCGCTTTCGTCAAACTCGACGTCCGGGTTATCCCTCATGGTCCCTATGCCAAGGGCCTTTATCGCGTACGTGTTGAGGGTCCCAACGTGACCACATATCCTAACGAGGAGAGCTGGCCTGTCAGACACTATGTCGTCTATGTCATACTTTCTGATAAACCTTCTGTCAGACATCCTCTCATGGTCCCACCCCCTCGCGATCAGAACAGGAGGGTTCCTATTCCTAAGGAAATCCTTGACCTTCTGCCTGAGCTCGCCTATGCTCCTGACCCCCCTCAGGTCTAAGGTATTCAGTTGAAGGCCGAGGCCTGTAAGGTGAAGGTGGGAATCGATGAAGCCTGGACCTGAGGCCTTACCAGGGAGGCTAACCCCCTCACAGCCAGGGAGCACGTTACAGGCCTTCTCAATCACCTTGGCGCTGCTCACAAGCAATACCCTCCCGTTGACTGCTAGTACGGAGTCCACTATGACAAGAGGTCTATAACTCACGTAGATCTTTCCGAAGAACGCCCTCGCCCTTACCTCAGTGGTGACCAAGGTCAAACCCCCACGAAAGCCGCCCTGGACTTCAAGTCAAAACTCGTTCATCTCCTGATGAAGGGGAAGTCTACAAGCTTCCCCTCGCCGGATCTGTCCCTCTCGTCTACAACTGAGACAGGCTCACCCAGTATAGCGTACCTCACGTCAACGTACGCCTGTCCTATCCCTCTGCCCAGGACGGGGCTAAAGGTACCGCTCGTGACCCATCCGACCTCGACGTCGTCAACTAAGACTCTGTAGCCTGTCCTCGGCACAAACCTTGCGAAAGCCTTCTTCGTCTCAACGCCAACCCTAATCCACCTCAGCCCCTCGCGCCTGCATGCCCTAAGGGCGTCCTCGCCGTAAAACCCCTTCTTGGACCAGTCTATCGCCCCCATCCCGTACCTTAGGCTCAAGGCGCACGGGAACCTGACCGGGTCCTCACCATACTCATTGCCCCCGAGCACGAACCCCATCTCGATCCTCAGCGTGTCCCTTGCCGCTATGCCAACCGGCTTCACCCCCGCGCTTAAGGCAGCCCTCACGATCCTCTCCGCGTCCCCATGCTCAGCCCACACCTCAAAGCCGTCCTCACCTGTCCACCCGCTCCTGCTTACTAACAGGGCCTTGGCACCGGCAACGGTCGTATCGAGCCTGAACTCTAGAGGCTTAAGCTCCACAGCCCATGCTACCCCGAGCGCCTTCATGACCTCGACGCTCTTTGGACCCTGAACCGCTAGCATCGAGTACTTGTCGGTCAGGTCCTCAATGTCAACCCTAAACCCCTTCATTGAGGCAAGCCGCTGGAGGTGATCCTTAATCCTCTCCCTGGCCGCAGCGTTTGGGACAGCCAACCACCCGCCTCCTGGGAGCCTGTACCACATCTCGTCATCTATGACCCTGGCGTGCTCATTGAGCGCTAGCGTTGGGCCGCTCATGAACCCCTCCTTAGTTGATGAGATGACCTTCGTGAATGCGTAGTCAAGCAGCTTTGCCGCGTCGGGCCCAGTCAGCCTAAGCCTGCCCATATGGCTTATGTCAAATATGCCGACTGACTGCCTCACGGCCATGTGCTCCTCTATCGTGGACGTGTACGCCATTGGGACGCTCCAACCAGCGAATTCACCAAACGTCGCGCCGAGCTCCTTATGGAGATCATAAAGTGGGACTGCCCTTGACATACCCTGTCCCAACTAACTTTAGCAGCCTAGGAGTATATATCGACGCCAGCTCACTCAGGTATGTCTACATAGCTTATCCTCAGCGACCGGCTGGCCTCGTCAAGCCTTGACCACTCCTCATAGGCGAGGGACCAGCCGACGGCCCCTGAGTTCTCCTCGACCTGCCCAGGACTCTTGGCGCCGGGTATCGGAAGGACGACAGGGCTTGAGGTAATAAGGAAGTTCAGGGCGACCTGAGATAACGTCTTCCTCCTCTTCTCGGCGATTTCCCTCATCACGTCCACGAGCTTCAGTATCTGCTCATAGTTGTAGGGCCTGAACAGAACGTTCCCCCTCCTCACATCCTGTAGCCCAGTTATGTCCTCAGGCCTGTACTTGCCAAGCACAGCGCCCTGGGCCAGAGGACTCCATGCGAGCACTGTGATCTTCTCTGCCTCAGCATAGGGGAGGTGTTCCTCCTCAGCCCTCCTCTCTACTATATTGTACCTTATTTCAAAGATCTCAACATCATATCTAGCAAGGCAGGACCTGAACTCCTCAACGAGAGCTATCGGGAAGTTGCTGAGACCTATGTATCTCACCTTCCCCATGGAGACCAGTGACTCGAAGGCCCTGGCATACTCGCACGTGGGTATGTTGTGCCAAGCAGGTGGCCAGTGAGCGAGAAGGGCATCTATGTGGTCGGTCTGAAGCCTCCCCAGCGAGCCCCTGACGGCTCTGAAGACGTCGTCGCGTGACAGATACTCCCCTGGGATCTTTGTGACTATAAATACGTCGTCCCTCTTTACATTCAGCTCCTTCAGAGCCTGCCCTATGAACCCCTCGCTTGTGCCTCTTCCATACACCATAGCGGTGTCTACGAGGTTAATGCCCAGCTCAAGGGCCTTTGCAACTACAGCCTTGGCCTTCTCGTACTCGGTCACCCCCCAGGCATCGCTGAACTGCCATGCTCCGAGCCCGATCCTGGAGACCCTTTCCTCCGTCTTACCGAGCCTGATGTACTCCAACCCTCTTCCCATAGTTAGGTGTTGTTATGAATTTTAAGCGCTAGCCTATGCCTGAGCCCTCTTGACAGGATTTACAAGGGGGTGCTCAGAGGATATCTTAACCTCAATAACGTCCCCATCCCTAAGGTACCTTCCCCTCGCATGCCCTACTCCAGGAGGCGTGCCGGTGAATATGAGGTCACCAGGGAACAACTTCATGTAGCGAGAGAGGTTGGCGACTATCTCTGCGTAGCTCATTGACATCTCAGAGGCGCAGCCCATCTGAACCCTCTCCCCATTAAGGTAGGTTTCAAGACAGAGCCCCTCCAGCTGCTCGTAGCCGTCGATGATTACGAGGTACGGCCCCGTGGGCGAGAATGTGTCAAGGCTCTTTGATAGGCACCAGGGCATGCACTCATCGTACTGAAGCTCCCTAGCAGTCACGTCGTTCCCTGCCATGAACCCAATGATCGCGTTCCTAGCCTCACGTAAGCTGACACCCTTAACAGGCCTGCCAATCACAATGACAACCTCACCCTCGTAGTCGGGCCTCGCTACGTAGGGGGGCAACTCGATTGGGTTCAAGTGGCCTGTCAGCGCGCTAGGCGCCTTCATGAAGTAAACGGGCCTGGCTACCGACTTCATCTCCCTCGCGTGGCCCTCGAAGTTCATGCCTACCCCAATTATCTTCGACGGCCTTGGCACTGGAGGGTTAAGTGGCTTGTTTAGGTCACCTACTGCCTCGCCAACCTCTGCGCCCTCTATCATTTTAAGCGCCCCCTCGCCCTCGTCTGCCAGTAGGGCTGGGCTAAGGGTGGTTCCATCCCTGGCCCTGAGAAGCCTAAGCCTCCCGTCTCCGCCTAAAATCGTAAGGGAGGGCCGACCTTCGTAGGTAACGCTGGCGAGCCTTATCATGACGGCCAGCCCCCTTAGCGTCAAGCTAACCTTTTAAAGTTCACAGCGGACGGCGAGCGCGAGCGATTTGGAGGGGTGTGTTGCTAGATGTCTTCCAACCAGGGCCACAAGGTTGCCAATCCCCTTAAGTACCTCAGGGACGCGCTCGACACAACCATCTACGTTAAGCTGAAGGATGGAACCGAGTACGTAGGGCAGCTGAAGGTGACGGACTCCACAATGAACCTAGTGCTTGAGGACTCTGTTGAGGTTAAGGACGGCAAGCAGGTCGTGGCAAAGCTAGGCAAGATCTTAATACGCGGAAGCATGATCCAGTACGTTAGCTTTAACCCTGAGATAGCAGCGCCAGACATAGAAGTAAAGTGAGTTGAACAGCTTTCAAAAAGCGAAAGTATAAATAACGCCGCTCCCACTGTGGACAATTGAAGTGAAGCTGATGTCAAACATAAGGCTCTTGCTCGTCGGGGCAGGCTCTGGGGCCTCTTACTTCGCGGCTGGGCTTGAGAGGCTTAGATCGAAGGAAATCCCCCCTGTCGGAATACCCTTCCTGAAGGACCTAAGACCCTACTCACCCGAGGACGTAATGATAGTTGGGGTCCTTGACGTTGACACCTCAAAGGTAGGCAGGGACATGTACGAGGTTGCTAAAAAGCTCGTCCCCTACGATGAAATTCCTAGGACACTGAAGGACGTCCACATAGACAGAGGACTTCACTGCGGGAGCCTAAAGGGGCTTCCAGTAAGCGCCCTGGGCCTCGACGATATTATTGGTGACCCGGTCGCTGCCGTAGGTGAGCTTGTCTCTATGCTCTTAAAGCTTCAGCCTGACGTAGTCGTTAACGTGATTACTACTGAACCCATCACTTACGCCGAGACCGAGCACGAATTCGTCAAGCTAGCCCCTACGTGCAAGCTTGGGGCATCGATGGCATACGCCTATGCTGTCGCCGAGTACAGCAGGAAGACGGGCAAGAGGGCGGCCTTTGTGAACTTCACTCCTCCCCCCATAGCGAACAGCCCCGGCGTTGTGAAGTACTTTGAAAGCGTGGG
Source organism: Acidilobus sp. (assembly GCA_049974445.1). Taxonomy (GTDB): domain Archaea; phylum Thermoproteota; class Thermoprotei_A; order Sulfolobales; family Acidilobaceae; genus Acidilobus. The sequence continues at coordinate 28,948 of JBMFIT010000006.1, read as the reverse complement.
TTCCCTTGTGCTCGGCGACGATGCTGCCACTGGGGCTACGCCGTTAACCGCCGATCTCCTTGAGCACATGGCAGAGAGGGGGAGGAGGGTGCTCTCGATAGCGCAGTTCAACATAGGCGGCAACATGGACTTCCTGAGCCTTACCGAGCCCGACAGGAACCACTCTAAGGAGATTACTAAGAGCAGCGTCGTTGCTGACATCCTTGGCTACGACGCCCCGCATTACATTAAGCCAACCGGCTACCTGGAGCCTCTCGGTGACAGGAAGTTCGTGTCCATGCACATTGAATATATGGGCTTCGGGGGGTTCATCGACGAGATAGTAGTTAACGCGAGGATCAACGATAAGTCTAACCTTGCTGGACTAATAGCGTCCATAGTGCCAATATCTAAGGCCCTCCTCGACAGAGGCGCCAGCGGGACACACGTCCTGGCAAACAGGTTCTTCATGAAGATGCCTGGACCTAAGGGCACGAGGAACGTGAGCAGGATAGTGGCCTACTATGACCTCCTGAGGGATCTGAGGCGACTGGATCTAGCGTAGGGTTTTGAATGCTCAACCAATTTACGTAAGGCAGTGACCTAGCTCGCTGGTTTGAAGCCCACTAACATTAAAAGACTTATTACTGTACCAACAGTAATCTATGATCAGGTAGCAGGTAAATGGTCGACCTCCACATAATTACAAGTCGTGGGTTGCCGTCAGGAGGTGGATAGTGGGCTTGGCCAACATTAACGCCCTGAGGCTAAATAGTTCGACGAGGTGGAGCGTCAGCCTACTCGCTGTGATCGCGATGGCAATTGTCTCCCTTGCCCCCTACGCTATGTCACACGGTGCCGCGACTTCTTCGTCAAACCCCCCAGAAGGCGTGATCACCGGTCCTGCTAACATAACCCAGCCTGGGTACTATGTCCTTGCTGGGAACATAACCTGCACAGGGCCGGCAGGCTACGCCATTGGGATCTTCGCAAGCGGCGTTGTCCTAAACGGCGAGGGGCACTGGCTCCTGGGTTGTTATAATGGAACCGGCGTGCTTATAGACGCCAGCAACGTCACGGTCGAGGACGTAAACGTTAAGGGCTACCTCGCGGGGGTAGGCGTCATCGGCAGCGTCCTGGGTTATCTGTATGGGATAACCTCGTCTGCACGCCTAAGCAACGACGTAGTCTTCAACGTCAGCGTTGGCCTCTCCGGCTACGGGATCTTTCTGGCCGGGTCGAACGTCAAGGTCGAGGACTCATTCATATGGGGCTCCGGGGTCGTAGGGGTCCTGATATTTGGCGACAACGACGGCGTCTATGACACGTTGGTCCAGGGCTCGGGCGCTGAGGGGGTCATGGTCTTCGGTAACCACACCGAGGTCTCCGGCGTCATCGCTTTGAACGACACTCGCAGGGGTGTCGATCTGCTCGGGGACTACGTGAGGGTATATAACGTAACTGCCTTGAAAAACCTCCACGGCGTCTACCTACTGGGCAACGACAGCGTCATAGATGACGTTAATGCCTCGAACGACGTGTATGGGATATATGTCAGCAGCAGCTACCAATTCATGGAATCTACGGCGACGCTCACGAGTACTAACGATACGATTAGAGGCGCAACCCTTTCAAACGATTACATGGGGGTCTACGCCCATGGGGATAACATAAGGGTCTTTGACTCTACCGCTTTCTCAGATTACGTTGGCGTATATGTTAATGCCAATGCGACCACGATAGTTAATGATACGTTCGTTGGAGACGGCCTATACCTTAACCCTGACCTAGAAAACGCCTCGTATGTTATAGCTAACGACACGGTAAATGGCAGGCCCCTCGTTTTCATCGAGGGGACCACAGGGGATACCGTTTCTCGGGCAGGGGAGGTGATAGCCTATAACTCGAGCAACGTTACTGTCATAGGCCTCAACCTCTCAAGGGCCTCAATAGGGGCCGAGCTCATAGACGTAAACTACAGTAATATCATAGACTGCAACCTGTCCGATGAAATGATTGGGGCTTTGATGTACGGGTCCTACAATTCTATAAGTAACGTCACGGCCGATGGGGACTCCAAAGGGGTTGTCCTAAACGGCAACGACGACGTAATAAGCGGGGTCACCGCGTCGTGGGATCGCTATGGCATATATGTCATTGGAAACGACACCTCCATAGGGCGGGTTGTGGCCTTATATGACACCACGAGCATCTACTTCTACGGCAGCAACTCCACGTTATCTAACCTGGAATCGTACTTTGACGTGATAGAGGGTGATCACAATTTCATAAGTGACGTCCTGATTAACCCGCCCGCAAGTAACCCACCTCATATGTATGGGTTGCTTGTCGTTGGAAACTACACTATTATAAAAGACTTCAGGGCATTCAATGTATATTACCCCCTCGACGTCAGAGGCCATAACATCGTAATCATGAACTCGTTAGCTAACAACTCGCCAGTTATAGAGTACACAGGAGAACTTCGCGTGGAAGGTTACAACGTGACCATATACAACCTGACCACGCTTAACGTCGGACCGCTGGTTGTGTGGGGTGCCGACTTCAACATAACGAGGCTTTCTGCTATTCGTGACTGGACAGGCATCGATGTTCATGCTAACAACGTCACAATAGCTGACTCAGTAGTCACCTATAATGTCGGTGAAGGCATAGATATCGAGGGTAACTGGACCACGATATATAACACCTTCATAGTGTTCAACGAATATGGCATCAGGCTCGTTAACTCCTACGGTGACCTCATCTATAATAACTTCCTCTACAACGACTTCGACGCTTCCGTTAGTAACTCTTACGCTAGGTGGGACGTCACGCCAAGGCCAGGAAGGAACATCGCTGGCGGCTACATGATAGCTGGAAACGTCTGGCTGACTGACTTGATAGGGCCCTCCAACTTCTCGGCCGCGACGCCCCCTTCGCCACAGGACCCCTATATATGCGATCAGCCATTTGTGATAAATGCTAATAATACTGATTACTACCCGTTGAAGTACCCGCCGCCAACTAACGTGACCCTCTATGAGGTCACGTTCGTTGAGACTGGGCTCGCACCTGGCACAAGGTGGGAGGTGAGCCTCAACGGTTCCGTAGAATCGTCCACCAATAGCACCATATCCTTCCTAGTGATAAAGGGCCTCTATACCTACCTAGTCAGCGCTGTTAACGGCTACAGGGCCTCACCGTCGTCAGGCGTGATAAACGTGAGCAGCAACGCGAGCGTCTCGATAAAGTTCACTGAGATCAACTACACAGTGACCTTCCTGGAGTCCGGCCTGCCACCTGGCGCCACCTGGTCCGTTACGTTGAATGGGGTGACCATCTCTTCAAGCTCACATGTAATACGGTTTTTCGTCCCACCCGGTACATACTCCTACACAGTGGGTGAGGTCGCGGGTTACGAGGCCTCGCCGAGCTCAGGCACAATTGAGGTAACCGGCAACACAAGCGTTATGATAAGCTTCACGCGTATCACGACCACGACCTCAACGCAGCCTACCACGACGACAACCAATACCAGCATGGCAGCTTCAACTACAGCCCCAGCGTCATCAACTGCTACGTCAACCACTACGACGAGTACTATAACCTCAGCCACTGCCTCATATAACTTAACGCAGAGCTCAACCACGCCCAAGGCCGTTTCGTCGACGACCACAACCTCCTCCACTCCAGCATCCCTGACAACAAGCAGCACCGGCATCGCCTCAACGACTCTAAGGAGCTCAGGAAGGCCCACAGAAACCGTCCTCTACGGCGTCGTAGCCACAGTTGTTGTAATAGCCGTGGCCCTGGCCGCGATAGCTTTTACGAGGAGGTCCTAGTGCCAACCGGATCGCGAAGGCTTTGATGACGCGCCTCACATTCCCTGAAATATCTGTACGAGGGTTTACTTAGTTAGTAATAGAAAGCGTCCAACCGCGACATAAAACGTATAAGACTCTTATGTAGTTTATTATTCTCTTGATAACGACTAAATGAAACAGCAAGGGGTGTTGACGCCGTGACCTATGTAACAGCTATCCAATACGCGCTCTCAGCCGTGTCGGGCGTGATAGTGGGCTTCTCCCTGGGGCTTATAGGTGGGGGCGGCTCAATACTCGCGGTTCCGCTCCTTCTTTACTTCGTGGGCCTCTCCTCAATACCCAACGCGGCCCACGTGGCTTTAGGTACCACAGCGCTCGCGGTCGGCGTGAACGCCTACATCAACTCGTACATGCACCTGAGAAAGAAAAACGTCGCTCCAAGGGTTGGAGGCCTGTTCGCAGGCGTTGGGCTAGTCGGAGCCCTCCTTGGAACTTACCTGGGTCACGTAACGCCTGGCCAAAAGCTGCTGTTATACTTTGCCATAGCCATGATAATCCTTGGTCTCTACATAGGGTTCTTCAGGAGCTCAACTGCTGGGACGCATAGCGAGATAGATAGAATACTAGAGGCGGAAAGGAGGTGTCCGAGGCTTACCATGAGAGTCCTCTTACTAATTGCCGCATCAGGCTTCGTCGTAGGCCTTATTAGCGGTTACTTTGGCATAGGGGGCGGATTCCTGATAGTCCCTGCCCTGATGTTCTCTTCGGGTCTATGTATAGCCAGGGCCATAGGCACCTCTCTCATCAGCGTCGGCACCTTCGGTGTGGCGAGCGGACTGGAGTACGCCGCATATGGTGATACGCTTTTCCTGATCTCAGCGCTTTACGTAATAGGGGGCGTACTTGGCGGCTATTTCGGTACGAACCTGGCCGTCAGGGCCCCAAAGAAGACCCTCCAGAGGGCCTACGGCATAATCATCGTACTAGTTGGGATATACATGGTCTACAGGGTTCTACACCTCTGATCAGGCTTCCATTAAGCTACTATAGCTTAATTTAAGGGAAAGCACGCTCAGTCATGAGGGCTGCTTATGCGGGACAAGTACGTGTTGGTAACTGGCGGAGACAGGGGCATAGGGAAGGCCACTGCCTTGCGGTTCGCAAAGAGCGGTTTCACGGTTATAATAACATATAGGTCCAACAGGGCGACAGCCGAGGAGACGATCAACGAGCTCCTTTCCACAGGTGCTCCTTCAGCAATGTATTATCAGCTTGACGTCTCAGACCTAAAGTCCGTGCGCGAGTTCTCGTCAATGATATCGAGCGTATTGCCGTACCTCAACGTCTTAGTTAACAACGCAGGTATATTAGACACATCACCAATCGACGACCTGTCCCCCGAGAGATGGGATGAAGTTCTTAGGATAGACCTCTACGGCCCATTCTATCTGACAAAGCACCTAATTCCGCTGCTTAGGAAGGCGCCATGGGCGTCAATAGTAAACGTCGCCAGCATAGCCGGTGAGACTGGAAACGTTGTTGCCAGCGTCGCGTACGCCGCTGCCAAGGCTGGCCTTATAGGGCTCACCAAGAAGCTTGCCATAGAGCTAGCAAAGCACGGCATAAGGGTAAACGCAGTCGCTCCTAGCTTTGTTGAGACAGACTTGACGTCAGCTATCCTATCAGATCCCAGCTCCAGAAGCCAGGTGATACACATGCATCCACTCATGAGAATTGCAACCCCAGCTGACATCGCAGAGGCTATTCATTTCCTCGCCCTGCCTGAGACAGCAAACAACATCACAGGCCACGTTATTAACATCAACGGAGGACGCTATACGTGATGTGCCCTCCGCAACCAAAGGACAGAACGCTTTTAATTGAGCTGCCTATGAACTGATACGCAGTGTTTAGCGTAAGCGACATAGCAACCATTACGTCGTACCTTAAGCAGACAGGAGTCACGGTCGCTGTTGGCTCAGCCATAAACCTTGCACTGACGCTGCTGTGGGCCCTCAGATGGAGGAGCGGCCTGAGGTTCCTTGGCCTAAGGACCTCGTACCTCCAGGCCCTTGAGGCAATAACATCAAGCTTCCCTATAGGGACCGTGCTCCCCGGAAATAAGGCGGCCCAGGAGGCTTTCAGGGTTGCGTACCTGAGGGCGCCCTCGTCCGAGAGGGGGAAGGTCATATCTGCGACGACCATGGAGTGGGTTAGTGAAGGACTTGTGCTCTCTGCCCTCGTCCTGGTTGCCATTATCCTGAGGTCGCCGCTTGTCACGTTTGGCCTTGTCTCATACGCCCAAGTCGAGAAGGCAAGGCCCCAGGGGGCGTTACGAAGGGCCATTAATGACCTAGTTAACGACCTGAAGCTCTTGGCCTCTAGCAAGAGGATGATGACTGTCTACATCGGAACATCTACCTTGATAGTTCTGCTTGACATGTTCAAGGTTACCTACATGCTTGTCCTGTTGGGCTACGTTCCCCCGGTTATTGACGCAGTAATCCTTTACATCGTGCTAAGGCTCTCTTCTCTTGCGCCGACCCCGGCCGGGGCCGGCGTCTTTGAGGCCGGAGCTTTCGCCGCACTTACCTTAATTGGGGCCCCGGCAGATATCGCGGCCCTATACATCATCGCGATCAGGATCGTTGATACGTTGATACCAGCTGGGGTGGGGCTGGTCGTGCTTACCGTCACAGGCGGCCTCAGAATCCTTAGTGGGGCCAGGAGGAGGCTCAGCTATGGAAAGCCTTAGGATAGCACTTGTGTCAGACTGGTTCCTTCCAAGGGTTGGGGGAGTTGAGGTGAGCATTGACGAGTTAGCCGCAGAGCTATCCAGGGAGGGCCATGAGACTTTCGTAGTAACGTCAACTGGATTACATAGCGATGGCTCAGGGCCTCTTGAGAACAGAAACGGCTTTACTGTTTATAGAGTTCCAAGTCGTATACATGGCCTCGACGGCGTGACCGCGGACCCTTTTGCTGTAGTAAGGGCTCTCCTCTTTGTGAAATGGAACGCCTTTGATATCGTTCACTCACACGGCATATCGTCCACGCTTAGCCTGTTTAGCTCAATGATAGCATCGGGCGGCACAGGGGTACCGAGCGTTCTCACAAACCACTCACTCCTAGATGACGGTATACAGCCACCCGTACGCTGGCTTCTGAGGTATGCCCTCAAGTGGCCTAGGGTAATAACGGGGGTCTCAAACGCGGCGGCCAGGGATGTTGAGAGGATCAGCGGGAGAAGGGCCTTTGTCACTCCAAACTGTATTAATGTAAGGGCCTGGAGGGAGAACGTAAGACCCATTGAACTTGGTGGCGAACCTGCCATCGTCATCACTTCTAGGCTCTCAAAGAGGAAGAACCCCCTTGAGATAGCGATGGTGGCAGAGGAGCTGATGAAGAGGTTACCTCGGGCAAGGCTGTACGTTATTGGCAGTGGCTCCGAAGGAGCCTTGCTCAAGAGCCGCCTCAATGACAAGGGCCTTGGGAGCGTAGTTGAGTTACTTGGCCTTAGGCCCCGTGATGAGATAGCTGGTCTCCTTGCGTCAGCTGACTTCTTCGTGTTGACGAGCCGTAGGGAGTCTTTCGGCGTGGCCATACTGGAGTCAATGGCATTGGGTACTGTACCCGTGATCTACAAGTCACCAGGAGCCCTTGATCTTGTTGCAGATGGCGTTAACGGGTTTGTTGTGGACGGCCCTAAGCGGCTTGTTGACAAAATAGTAGAAGTGCATGAGAACAGGGACCTCTACGCTAAGCTCTCTTCCAAGGCTGCCAGCACGGCGGAGAAGTTTGACTGCAGTCGTGTCATAAGAGAGTTCGTGATGCCGCTTTACAGGTTGGCACTAGATAAGTGTGAGGAAGGCGATGAGAGGTTTCTTGTCTACAGAGCTTACCGCCAAATAGTCGGCGACCCAGTTAGGAGAGGTGAGTGGTGCAGGGAAAGGAAGTGGCTATATCATGAGCACGCAAGGGAGGGTCTTGTTCCTGTCGTTCGACGTAGAGCCTGACGCACCGCCTTACTTGAATGGGTTAAGGGGAGTTGACCAGGGCCTTCCGGGCATCCTTGACCTGCTCGATGAGCTTAGAGTCAAGGCCACTTTCTTTGTGGTTGGCAAGGTCGCCTTGGAGAGGAGCGCTCTGATTAGGGAAATAGTCGACAGGGGACATGAGATCGGAAGTCATGGGTACACCCATGAGAGGCTGGACAGGCTGCCTCCGCAGGAGGCAAGGGAGTCGATAGCCAGTTCGATTGAGGTCCTGCGCAGGTTCTCTAGGGTCGTATCATTTAGGGCTCCTAACTTAGCCCTCCCCCCTTTTCTCGTGAGGTCCCTTTATGAGCTTGGGGTAAGGGTTGACTCCAGCCTTGCCCTGTATAAGCCACCCTTCGCGAGAAGGCCGTTCTGTCAGCATGGCGTTCTGAGGGTACCGGTTACCGTGACCAGCAGCGTGGTCAGGTCACCCATTTCCTCAAGGGTTTTGCCCCTCATGTTCAGGCATTGGTTCGTCACGATCTTCCTACACCCTTGGGAGTTCATCAGAATCAGGCACTGGAGGCCGGACATATGGGTGTGGACTGGCTCGGGCCTTTACCTAAAACTTAAGAGCCTTGTCAAGGCCTATCAGGCTCAAGGATATTACGTGGTACCACTTGGCCGCGCTACGAAGCCGGTGATGAGCTGTGGTAATTGGTAAACTGAGGAACTTCATCAATAGGCTCGCGCCATCGACCGTCGGCAGGGCACTTGCGGAGATGGGCGTTAAACCTGACCACATAACCTACCTCGGCCTTGGGCTTGCCATACTTGCCCCGGTTATGGCAGCAATTGACATACCGTGGTCAGTTCCTGTCCTCATAGCCGTCTCAAGCCTCATGGACGTGCTAGACGGGGCCGTGGCTAGGGCGCTGCGAAGGACCACACCCTTTGGGTCCTACCTTGATTCCTTAACCGACAGGGTATCTGACGCCATGTTTATCCTCGCCCTGATAATACTTGGGGCTAACGTCTATGTCTCAATAATTGCCCTAACGTTCTCGTTCCTAGTAAGCTACAGTAGGTCCAAGGGCGAGCTGCTGGGCGTCAAAATGGAAGGTGTTGGTATAGCCGAGAGGGGCGAGAGATCCGTGCTGCTATTAATAGGCTCCCTGTTCGCGGCTATGAGAAACCTGTTGATCGTGAACGCGTTAATGTTATTCTTATGGATCCTTGCCTTAATAACAGTAGTTCAGAGGTCAATTCATGTAAAGAGGGGCCTCAGCCCCTGACGCCGCCTAAGCACTCCTCAGCTGTCCTGCGCTGCCTGTAAATGGCCATCCTCACGGACCCGACAGGGTCCTCAGCATCAAGGACCTCCTGGCCGATAACTTCGTACTTAGCTCCAAGGCAAAGGCCCCGCCCTAGGTCAAGGTCCTCTATTATGAATTGGGCTGGTAGGATCGCCTTCAGCAACAATCCCATGACCTCCCTTCCCTCACTTGGCAACAGGACATAGGTTATACCTGACGACTTGATCGCCTTCTCGACAACACTGGCCGCGCCCTTGCCAAGCGACCCTAGGTCGTATTTTGTTATTGCCAGGACAGGCCTCAGCCCAGACGAGCTGAGGAGCTTGCCTACAGCGGGCCAGTCTTCGCTGACAGCAAGCCTCCAGGTGACCGTGACGAGATTTACAAAGGGGCTGAGACTGGCAACCTCGGATACTTCACTAACCGAATCCTCAAGCCTCAGGTCGGCGATCAACATCTTGTCAGTCCCTTCAGACCTCAGAGGGAGGAGGCCCTGCTCCCCAAGCCTGGCGAGGAGTGCTGGCTTCACGATGAAGCCCGCCACAAGCGATTTGAGGCCTGCTGCCACGGACTCTACGTCAAGACCTCTCGCGGTCATCCTTCTCGAGAGCCTTATCAAAAGGGTCAAGACATTCACCAGCTTACTCCGTGGGGCTCCCCTCCTTCAGTCTTAACATTATCCAGTCCTCGAAGGCCTTCCTGAGCGCAGACAGGTTAGGTGGCGTGTTATCACCGAGCCCCCTTACGCTAAGGATCGCGTCTACTAGGTCCCTGGTCAGTTCGTCAAACACCTTGTATGAGACCTCCCCCCATGGCTCAGCAACATAAGCCCTCTCAAGCAACCTCACCTCGCCGCACTGTACATCACCCGATATCTTGTAGGGCTCGAAGACCGCAACGACGGGCTTACCGAAGTAACCGGCCAGTATGGCTAGGTTCCTTGACCCAAGCTTGTTATAGACGCAACCGTCTAGCGTTACGTTGTCTGCCCCCATCAGTACCATGTCGACGTTCCCTATCACCGAGCTCGCGGCCGTATCAGGGAGAAGCTCGACGTCAACCCTCTTTGACCTAAGCTCGGCGGCGGCGTGCCTGCCCTCACCGCCAGGGAGGCTCTCAAGGACGTATACCTTCCTGATCATTGGGCCAAGGGCTTCCAGGCTCTCAAGGACGTTAGAGCTGTAGCTGAGGGTGATGGCTGAAATCGGCCTGTCCTTGACAAGGTCTTTGGCGTGAGAGACTACCTCGTTTCGGGAGTACTTTATATACTCGATGAAGGCCTCTGACGACTTCTCAAGCCCAACGCCCTGCAGGCAGGCCTGTCTTAGCGTCCAGGCCAGGTTTGAGATGCTCCCCATAGTTGGGTTTGCGCTGACAAGGAGGCGATATATGTCGTCGATTTGATCACAGCCTGCCCTTCCCTCCCTAGCATCAGCGACTACGGCCTCTGCCAGCGTCTCAGACGACCATGCCGCCCCCCTTATCTGTTCCCTTGAGACGAGGCTGACCGCCTGGCTTAGGGACTCTAGCAAGACCTTCCCCGACACTCCCTGTATCCCAGACCAAGGATATAACGCTGACTTGGGGCGGCGATGTCACGCGCTAGCCTTAAATATCACTGGATACCGTATCCAGAAGATGAGAGGTGAGTTCAATGGAAAGACGCGACTATCTCACGACGGTCTTGGCCATCCTGGTCATAATGGCGGTGGGCCTTGCCGTCTACAACTCCTTCCAGCTGTCCCAGCTAAGGGATTACATATCGCGCTTCGGGGAAAACTTGAGCACCGTGAAGTCAACTGCCCAGCAGTCAATTAATTACGTGAAAGAGCTGTCACAGGAGGCCCAGCAGCTCGGGTCAGCGCTGGCTCAGGTCAACTCCTCCCTCAGCTCACAGGTCATATCAATTAGGTCGCAGCTGAGCCTACTGGAGGCTCAGCAGGGCTTCCCTACCATAATCGTTGACGCCCTTAACAGGACGGTAGTAGTACCTGTTAAGCCTATAAGGATAATTGCCCTGGACCCGGCGGCCGCCGAGATAGTCCTTGCGATAGGTGCGACTTCACAGCTAGTGGGGATCGATAATGACAGTCTGCTCTACTTACCTCCTCCTTATAACTATACTATTCACGAGCTGTATGCTAACGGCTCACTTGAGGTCATAGGGAGCACTTATACCTCGCCTAGCATAGAGGAGATACTTTCGCTTAGCCCTGATCTAGTAATAGGCACGGCGGGGTGGGGGTATAACAACTATATCGCAACCACGTTGGCCCAGTACGGCGTCCCAGTCATACTGCTGCCCTCGTCCCAGTCCCTTGAAGACGTCTATAGGTCAATCATAATGGCAGGCCAGGCTACGGGTCACGTGCGACAGGCCGTGCAACTCGTAGAGAATATGTCAGCCAGCGTTTCACTTACTGAGAGAGCGGCCTCAGGTTTCCCAAGAGTAAACGTGACTGTCGTCCTATGGATAAACCCGACATATGTGGCCGGAGGAGGCACTTTCATCAGTGACATGCTAACGCTTGCGGGTGGTATCAACGTGTTTGAAAACCTCACAGGCTGGCCAGTAGTAAGCCCTGAGGAGATGCTCCAGGCGAACCCAGGGGTCGTAATAATAATGAGCAACGGAGGCCTGTTCAACATCACATCGTTCTATCAATGGCTGAACTCAACCATAGGCCCCTCATATCTTCAGATCTCAGCAGTAAAGAACGGCAGGGTTTACGTCATAAAGGGCTGGTATGAGGATGTCATAAGCGAGCCCGCCGTACTTACGCCACTAGGCCTCAAACTGCTTGTGGCTATCCTGCACCCCCAGGCCTTTAACCTAACCCAGATTCCACAAGTCATCTCGCCGGCGACGCTGCCGCTTGGCGGTGGATAAGGGGATGCTGTATTGAGGAAGGGCCTCAGCCTATCTCTCATGGTTTTTGCCTTACCTCTATCCCTGCTTCTATCTCTTGGCCTGGGGCCTTACAAGGATGTCGACATGATTACACTCGTTAACCTACTGCTTGGACACGTTAAGAGCGGTGTCGATATAAGCGTGCTTGAATACAGAGCGGTTAGGACCCTTGCGGCCGTTGTCCTGGGGGCTGGACTGGCGGCTGCCGGCTCGACGCTTCAGTTCACGTTAAGGAACCCACTGGCTGACCCCTACCTGGCCGGAATGGCAAGTGGCTCGCTCCTTGGGGTCAGCGCGGCACTCATGTTAGGTAAGGCCTCCTTTTGGGCCCTCTACACAGCCGCCCTTCTAGGAGGCCTAGCGACGCTCGCGGCAGTTGTGGTCGTTTCAGGCATCGCAGGAGGAGGCGCAGCGACGCTATTGGTTACAGGGGTAGCCTTCTCATATGCCCTCAGCGGGGTCACGATGTTCCTCATGATAGGCCTTGGGCCCAGGCTCCCAGGGGCGCTCTACTGGATGTTTGGAAGCGTGGCGTTCGTGACACTGCCTCTTGTGCTAAGAACGCTTGTGATAGTTTTTACCTCATTTTTGGTCCTTGTTATTATATCGAAGTCTGTGAACGCACTAGTCCTTGGGGATGAGGTGGCCAAGGCGATAGGTGTGAGGGTAAGGCTGGCCAGGTTGGCCGCCTTCACCATGGCCTCCCTTATCACGGCTTCCCTCGTCGCAATGGCAGGGCCGGTCGGCTTCGTTGGCCTGGCAGCACCGTGGCTTTCGAAGAGGGCCTTCGGGGTGAAGTTCATAACAACTTTACTTACTTCAGCGGTCATTGGTGCCGAGCTTACCGTAGTAAGTGATGTGATAGCCCGCCTGATCATCTTCCCGTCGGAGGCGCCGCTTACCGCAGTTACCAGCGCCTTCGGCGCCCCGCTTCTTGTCTACATCTTGCTTAGGTCAAAGGGTGAGTGACTCTTGCACTGCGTTACCCTGAACAGTGTAAGTTATGAGGTCAAAGGGAGAAAGATTGTTGATGAGGCATCTGTTGATCTGTGCTCTGGGCTCAACCTAATACTAGGCCCAAACGGGGCCGGGAAGACCACCTTGTTGAGGCTTATCTCAGGGATAATCAGGCCCACGAAGGGTAAGGTATCAATAGATGGAATCAGTCCAGAGAAGCTGAGGACAAGGCTGACCTACATACCTCCACAGATCACCGTTGACCCCCTCACCAGAGTTATCGATATAGGTGACGCGCTGAACTACGGCAAAAGAAGCGGGTGGAGGGCTTCACTCAGGCGATATCTCGTGCTTCTGGACATAGAGTGGGCTGAGGAAAGAAGGTTGGCGACGCTAAGCAGCGGAGAGCAGAGGTTGGCTACGATAGCCGCAGCCCTCTCCAGGGAAGCTGATGTAATAATAGCTGATGAACCAACCGCGTTCCTAGATCTCGGCAACCAGGTCAAGGTGTTTTCGCTCTTCCAAAAGCTTGGAAGGGAGGGCAGGCTTGTCATCACTGCAACGCATGACATCCACTTTACTAACCTTGCGAATGAGGTAGTCCTCCTGAGGGAGGGTAAAACCGCTTACGTAGGCCCCCCTAAGAGACTTGACGACAGCCTGCTGTCCAAGGTCTACGGGGTAAGGGTTACTATGACTAACAGTTGGGCAGCAACCCTAAACGCCTAGAAAGCAAAATCTTCTAAGAAGAAAAATACTCAAACTTATATTGTGCTTCCCCGCTCCTACACTAGGACCTAAGATGGTTTCCCTAAAGAGGCATGTGCTTCCCCCGCTCCCCTATCCCTATGATGCTCTCGAGCCCGTCCTCAGCAAGGAGACCCTCACCTACCACCACGACAAGCATCACTTGGGTTACGTAAACGGCGCTAATTCCGCCTTGGACAAGCTTGAGAAGTACCTAAATGGCCAGCTTGACAGTATTGACGTTAGGGCGGTCCTCAGGGACTTCGAGTTCAACTACGGGGGCCACATACTTCACACACTATACTGGCTCAACATGGCTCCTCAGGGCAAGGGTGGAGGCAAGCCTGGAGGCGCCATAGCTGACGCAATAAACATGACGTTCGGGTCTTTCGAGAAGTTCCAGAAGCTGATGGGAGATGCCGCGAAGAACGTTGAGGGCGTAGGCTGGGCCATACTGGCCTACGACCCAGTCACTAGCGAGCTCAGGCTCCTACAGGTTGAGAAGCACAACAACGTTGTCACAACTAACCTCGTCCCTCTCCTCGCGGTTGACGTATTTGAGCACGCCTACTACATAGACTACAGGAACGACAGGGCGAAGTACGTGGACAGCTGGTGGAGCATTGTCAACTGGGACGACGTCGAGGCCAGGTACCAGAAGGCCCTCAGCGTCCCAAGGCTCATACTATGATAAGTAACACTGTATATCTTTTCTGTTTTTGTCCTACATATTTACTTATCTTTTAAGCCTTTTTGTAATATACTTAACATTTGGTGGTTTAAGGTGACCGTAAAGGTCTGGATTGAGCCTAGGGAGAACTGCATCACCGATATGGTATGCGTCAGCCTATGTCCTGACGTGTTCGAGATGAACGAAATAGATGGAAAGGCTGAGATAGTGCCGAGGTGGAGGCCAGACCCGGACAACAAGCAGCAGGGCAACAGGAGCGAGGGACAGACGCCTGATGACTACCAGGACTGCGTTGATGCCGCCGCGACAAGCTGCCCGACCCAGATAATCCACTACGAGGGCCCGAAGGGATCACACTAACCGCTTCTGATGTCGCTCCCTGACACGCTGGATAACTTTATGGCGGTGCCAAGGGCCTTAAGCAGCGCCAGCAGGACCGATAAGGCATAGACCACGTCAGGGTCTGAGAGGGCCCTCATTAGTTCTGAGACGTTAGGTGATGTTATTGCCTGAAGGCTTTTCCTGAACCCCTCCGTCGTCCTTTTTATTATACTTAGCAGCTGTGGGTCGCTCACGGCCTTTGATACCTCATTTATGAGCAAGCTCATGCCCTTTATCGACCTAGCGACATCCTCGGCCATCCTTGCTACCTCTTCAGGGGGAAACTCTCGAACCAGCACCTCAGTTACCGACTTAGAGGTCCTGTCGGCCCACTCGGCCAGCTTTGAGTAAGGCTCACCCTGAGCTGAAGCTAATGAGCTAGCCATTAGGGGAAGGGTCTCAAGGAATGAGGTGATGAATGTCCCGACCGTCAGCCCGATTGCCCGTGCGGCTCTAACAACTTCGTCCGGCCTTATCTCTTCACTCATCTTGACGCCCAGCGCTAAGCCTAAATGACTCGATATTAATATGTAACTTCCGAGCCTGGGGGATAAGGGGTCGACAGGGCGGTCTACAGGGTCGTAATGAGGGTTCCAATTGGGAAGGTTACGACTTATAAGGCGATAGCAGAACTGCTTGGGGTTCACCCACGGGTCGTGGCGAGGGCGCTGAAGTGGAACCCGTTGCCGATATTCATACCATGTCACAGGGTTGTCAGATCTGACGGCTCGTTAGGCGGCTACTCCTTTGGGGGACCTGAGGTCAAGAGGATGCTCCTTGAGTTGGAGGGAGTTAGATTCGATGAAAGGGGGAAGGTCAAGAAGGAGTTCATAGTTGCCGACTTGAGGAGCTACTATAGATAAAGGTTTATAGAGAAACGTTTAGTTTTCATTTAAGGTTAAAAAGAGGTAATGAACCTATGGTAAATAAGATCGCTCGAAAAGGGGTTTCGATAGCAGGCCTGGCTGCGATAATAGTCACGGCCACATTTGGGGCCAGGGCTTCAAACAGCGTAATCCCGTCATATGGCCAACTTCTCGGAAGGGAGTTCAGGTTTAGCGCGACAGGCCTTGGCCTCTTGGCCGTCTCTTTCATGCTCTCATCGTTCATCGCAAGCGCATTGATTAACGCGAGGCTTCGCACAGAGCTTAGGAGAAAGTACTTCATAGCCTCAGCCGCAGCGTACGCTATTGCGTACTCCCTGTTCTATTTCGCTAATCCTTACCTTATATGGCCAGCCATGGTCATAGCGGGTCTCGCTATGGGCCCCATCATGCCCAACATAATGACATCGGCTGGTAGCGTTGAGGACCCAAGAGTAAGGGAGAGGCTCCTAGCCCTTTACACGCTGACCCTCAGCGTCTCCCTTCTCGTGGCCCAGTCAGTCGCAAGTTTAGTTTTGCGATACGTTAGTGTGAGACAGGGGTTCCTATACCTTGAACCCATGGCGGCCTTGGTCGCTATATCAGCCCCCTTCCTTCCCTTCCCAAAGGAGGCCTCTTTAGCGAGAACTGTGGGGCCAAAAGGCGCACAGGCCAGGGCAAGTTACGTGCTTAAGAACGAAGGCTTTATCGCATCAGTCTTAAATAATTTAACCTATCAGGTACCATTCTCTTACCTAACTGCCTTTGCTGCCGTTTACGTAGTCCAGCAGTTCGGGGCCAAGGGCTGGCTTGGCGTCTTGGCCTATGCGCCGTTTTACGCCACGTCGCTCCTAAGCAGGTTGTTCATGATGTTGAGGCCCCCGGGCAATATAGTTAAGCACATGGTATTAGCTGCTTCAATGAGCGTTGCTGGCCTTCTCATGGCCTGGGCCTCTGGCACGCTTCCCGTGTTCTACTTGGCCATGGCGATCCTTGGCATACCTCATGGAATGACCTACACACTCAGCGTAATTTCCATATCAAGAACCTTTGACAGGGACCGACTTAACGCTGCTAATAGCTACTTCTTCTCAATAATGATGATCATAGGTTCTCTCCTCCCAGCCCTGCTCGGCTCGCTGGCCGATAGGATTGGCTATAGGCAGACCTTCTTGGCCATAACGCCAATTGTTATAGCTATTCTAGTACTGACGTTAATCTTCGCCTCAAGAGCAAGGTCCTTGAGGTCTCAGCAGCTCCACCCCTGAGCGATGTGGCTTATAGGGGCCTTACTCCTCACATCTGTCCTACGGGTGGAAGGTGAAGGCCGCCGAGGAACTTAAGTTCAGGGCAGGCGATCTCTGGGACAAGTACGTTAGGCACGACTTTGTAGTCAAGGCAAAGAATGGCATGTTACCAAGGGAGGTATTTAGATATTACCTTGTTCAGGATTCGAAGTACTTCTTTGAGATGGAGAGGGCGGTACTGATCGCTTCATCCCACGCGCCCCTTGACGAAGCTATTGATGTGATCAATGCCCTCTTCGGTACCCCCCTGAAGGGCAAGGAAGTCCACGACCGTCTTTACTCAGCGCTAGGGATAGCAGGCTCCGAACTAACAAGCACAGGGTTTAACCTCGTGAACTATGCCTACACAAGACATCTGCTCTATTACGCTTTGCTGGGATGGCCTCAGTTCCTCGCTGCCTGGGCCCCATGTATGTGGGGTTACTCAGATATAGGTCACTTCGCCTCAGACTCCCCTGACCCGATCTATAGGGAGTGGGCAGAGTTTTACGCGTCAGACGACTATAGCAGCAGGGTCAGGACGATCCTTGATGTTCTCAATAGGTACCCTGTGACATCCGATATGGAAAGGGGGTTTCTGACAAGCGTCAGGTTTGAGATAATGTTCTGGGAGGCGTCCATGAGGAGGGAGCCTACGACCTTTTGAAAGGTTAAAACTTCAAGTTAGCTGAGCGTCACGAGCAAGCTTGAGGGCAAAAAGCGAGAAGTTACTAGACTTGTTAGAGCTATTCGCGGCCCCCTACTCTGTACTCTCAAGGGTAATGCCCCAGATAGCCGCAATCTTCGTGGTAACCTTCCTGTCCGCCGTCGTCTTCATGAAATACCAGGGCCTCGACCCAATATCAGCGGTATATGCGGCCGTAGGCCTCGTAACTACGATAGGCCTATACACGCCATCCGTCACTGCTATGCCATCCCTTGAGAAGGCTGTTCTCACCCTGCTTGTAGCCTCCTCGGTCGCGATATACACGACCCTTGTTGGCAATATAATAAGGACCCTGGCCAGCAGGACCCTATGGGTTGATGCTAAGGCCAGGTGGAGGGCCAGCCATATGGAGGGCCACATTGTTATATTAGGCGACCTCATAGAGGCCGCCCAGGAGCTAGAGAGGTATAGCGTTGAGTTCGTCGTTGTCACTAAGGACGCCTCTTTGGCTAATAGACTTGGATCAAAGAGGGTAATCATAGGTGATCCCACCAGCGAGAACGAGCTCAGGACTTCCAACATCGAAAAGGCATCCGCTGTTATAATCGCGCTAGAAGATGACCTTGAGGACCTCGTCGCCCTTATAAGGGTTAGAGCTATCTCTCGCACCCCAAGGGCCGTAGTTCTAATTCACAATGATGATCTAGCCGATGTCTTTAGAATCGCTGGGGCAAACAGCGTGATAAGGTCGCGTAGGCTTCTGAGCAGGGCCATAGTTGGGTTGGCGTTATCAGGTAACATAGGGGGGTTGCTCTTGGAGTCCACCGAGGCCTCTTCAAAGGTACTTAAAACGCACGGCCATGGCATAGGGTTCTTTGAGGTTAAGGAGGGTTCCCAATGTGACGGGTCCCCGATTTCGTCCCTTCCCGATGGACTGACTCCAATATTAGTTGAGAGAGAGGGGGCATTCACCCCATACTTCACGCCCCAAATGAAGCTGAAGGCGAGAGACGGCTTAGTCGTAATAGGTGATCCTGCCAAGTTCAAGGAGCTCCAGAAAATGTGCGGCGGTGATCATTAGTTGAGGGCGCTTATAGCATCTTCTCCGACCCTTGATGAAATAGTGCTTGAACACCTTCGCCTCAAGACCAATGCGCCGGGAGGTCCAGGACTTTTTGCTGGCCTTGCCCTTAGGAGGCTAGGATACGAGGTCTGCAACGTTGGCTATTATGGCCCTGACCTCGTCGAATCTGTGAGAACCGAAGAGTCTATCGGCGTTAAGAGGGTGTGCTGTATAGGTCAAGAGGGCCTCAAGATACGTCATATCTATGACCCTAATGGAACTAGAAAGACCACAATAATTTCAAAGCCAAGACCTTTGACGTTAAGTGACTTAGATAAATCCTTGAAAACATGTGGGCCTGATCTAGTAATTGTTTCCCCGAATTACGATGAAGTACCGCTAGACTTATTGATGGCGTTTAGAAGCCGATGGCCTGTTTCCTTAGACGCCCAGGGGTACTTCAGATCGCAGCAGGGCGAGTGGTTGAGGAGGATTCCCGAGGGCGTTGTTAAGTTAATTCATATGTCAGATGACGATGGTCCCATGGACGTGGCTCGCCAGCTAGCCAAGAGGTTTGAGGCCGTCCTTTACACCGTGGGCCCAGGTGGGGCCGTGATATTTAGCGGTGGCCTCGCGACCGCGATCCCGTCAAGGGGTCCAAGACTAGACGATAGGACAGGCGCCGGTGACGTCATAACAGCTCTCGTTTCTCACTATTACCTTGTTGCGCGTTTGCCTCTCGAGGACGCATACGAGGCCTCGCTTGAGCTGTTCCCCTTAATCATGGAGGAAGCTGCAAGAGTAAGGAAAAGAGCCTTTATAGGCTATCCCGGTCCCGCCACAAGATGAGGCCCTGTGGCCTCGCCAAGTTTCGTCGCCTTGGGAGGTGCCCTGAGCCTAATAAGTGGCCTTGTCGCATTAGTAGTCAGTTTCGTCGCCTATAAGTACCTCAAGCTCAGCGACTTCAACGTGCTCACCTACATCAGCATCAGCTTCATGCTTTTGGGCGTAGGGCTCCTACTTCAGGGAGCCCTCGGCCTCATGCTTGGGCTCAAGCTCGGCAACGTTTACGAGGACGCCAGGGCTGCGTACTTCATAGGGGTTATATACCTCCTTGTCGAAAACGTTGCGTACATAATACTAGTGATGGGATACGCGGAGTTCACCTTCTGGCCGGCCGCAGCACCCCTCATAGTAATAACCCCCATTGAGCTGAGGAGGTTCTTCCTCCTAGGTCATGTAGTCTTTGACGTCTCCCAACTTATCAGCATCCTTCTCCTGATGATACTAGTCTTCGAGACCTTACTTCTCTCAAGCAGGTCGAGGGGTTCATTCTCAAGGCTTCTCTTGGTCGCCTTCATCGTGCTCCTGCTTTCACACGTCGTCATGTTGTACTCATCCATGATAATGACGCCCTTTTACTACATAGTGGGTGAGCTCATACAATTCGTCTCGTTCACCCTGATCCTCATCTTCCTACTTGGGTGGTATAGGGTTGGCTAGCAGGTCGCCACCGAGAAGCAGGCTCAGAATATACCTTGACCTGCTAAGGAGTGTAGAGCTCGAGGGGGGGAAGGCCAGGTTCTCACATGTCCTCTCTGCCGCTAACGTCCCTTACGAGAGGTTCCTTGGCTACCTGGCAGAGCTTGAGGAGAGAGGCCTCGTCATCGAGGAGAGAGGCGAGGATGGGAATTACCTAATTTTAACTGACAAGGGAAGGGAACTCCTCAGGGAGCTGAAGCGTATGGAATACTTCCTGAAGGGCTTTGGCTTCTCGCTCTGACGTGGCCTTGACACCGGCAGGGGACCGGGAACTCTTGTATAATTGGACTGCGAGTCCACGAGACTTATAACGCATATGGCGTAATTAATGATAAGAGGCTATGACGATAAGCCTAGGCCGTTTAGCTGCCAGGACCGCTACGGGCCTGCTGGACGAGCTGAGAGAGCCCCAGGAGCGCAGTTTCAAGAGGATCCTTCTCATAGCTGAGGTCGATCCGAGGATCGGGTGGCTGAGGAGGGGACCCCAGCTGAGGATCAGGTATAGGCCACCTGACGTCAGATACTACGTGCCAGGAGGACTATCTCGGCTTTACGTCGCCCCTCCCGGCTACGAGAGGCTTCCTCCTCCTGAGGCTGTTAAGTCGTTGCTGAGGCAGGCTACTAGGATGTTAAGGCCTTCCCTCGGTAAGGGATTTGACCTTGTCCACAAGTTCTTCATTGACCTAACTAGGGTGGCTGCCCCCTGTGTCTATGAGTCTGACCAGAGCATGAGCCAGTATTTCGCTGGATACCTTGGAATAGGTAAAAGCCTAGGGTCACTCCTACTTCGGCTTAGGTCATTAGTCACAGATGGATGCGGCATCGTAATAACATGGTCATCATGGGCTGCCAAAGGCTTTGTTATGGACGGTTTTAACGCCTCCAGCGTATACGTAATCCCTCCTCCGATGCCTACAAGCGTTGGGAGGCCTCACAGTGGGGTAAATGTACTCATAGTGGCCAGGGACCCCTTCAGAAAAGGGCTCGACGTCGCTGTTAAGGCTTTCATGAAGGCGTCCAGGGGGATGGACGGCTCAGTCAAATTGATCGTGGTTGGGCCGTTGAGCCCTTTCGAGGACGGCCACAAAATCTTAGTTATGAATCACGTCAGTGACAAACTTATGCGCAACTTCCTGATTCCAACAGCTGACATTGTGCTTGCCCCAAGCCGTGCGGAGGCGTACAACCTCACAGTTCTCGAGGCAATGGCCCACGGTGCCGTCCCGGTAGTGACAAACGTCGGCGGCCTCCCTGAGCTAGTTGGCGACTCAGGCCTTGTCGTGATGCCCGGGGATTACGAGTCTATGGCTGATGCCCTTGAGGAGTTAATTTATGACGATAGGCTGAGAACGAGGCTTTCAAGTAGGGCCATCGAGCTAGTAGGTAAGAGGCACAACCCAGAGATCGTGGCAGAGGACCTGGCTAAGGTTTACCAAAAGGCCCTGGAGGAAGGAGGTTGAGGAAAGGGGCTCTAGGGCTTGCGGCTACCACAGCGGCTATGAGGTTCTCTACTGCGATACTTCAGGCCGCCACGCCGCTTCTCCTGGCCTCCAGTGGTCTCAGGCTCTTCGGCGTTGCGTCCCTCACAGTAATCCTTTGGGCTGCCGTCACTGTTGGCTCACTGTTAGCATCTCTGATTAAGAGACCCTGGATAGTGAGCGTGACTGGCCTCATCGCGATGTCGGTCGGCCTTCTCATTCTATACTTATCTACAGGCCTGGCGCTCTTGGCGATACCCTTAGCCGGCCTCGGGGCAGGGCTTGCCAGCTCTGTCCTTGCCCCCATGTTACACGCGATGTCTTCAAGGGAACGACCATTTGAGGGCGTGGCCAGCTATTCATTCTCCCTCTCAATTGGCCTCATTGCGGCAATGGCGTTCACCTCGGTCGCCGCTGTGAAGGATCTCCCCATAGCCTTTCTAGGGAGCTCGACGGTGGCTGCCGCAATAGCTGCCATTATCTTAATATATAGGGTCGAGGAGCCACCATTGAAGGTCGAAATACCGACACTCAGTGACGTAAAAAGGCTTTTTAGCGAAGCTGGGTTCACAAAGGCCTTTGCCTCAAACTTCACTTACTCTGTAGTGTTTCCCTTCGTCCTGTCTTACTGGGCTCTTTACGCGACGAGGGTACTAGGTCTAGGTGCCGATATCGCCTTTGCCCTCCTTTCGGCTATGTTCCTCTTTTCCGGAGCGGTCAGGGGCCTTTCTGTCGGGTTCAGCGACACTAAGACCGCTCACAAGGTCGCAGAGATCTTGCTAGTCATCTCAGTCGCGCTTCTTGCTAGTAAGAACCAGGCCCTTGCTGTGGCGGGGCTGCTTCTGTTCGCAATACCGCACTCCTTAATATACCCGACAACGCTCTACACTGCGCTGTCTTCAGGGCCTCACCACATAAAGGCCAACTACTTGTACTCTGCTTCCTCCGGTGCAGGCGAGGTCCTCTCACCGATAGTCGCAGCGGTTACGATAGCCAAGGCAGGGCTGGGCCCACTTTACCTGGTTGCGATCCCATTGGCGTTGGCTTCCCTCCTGAGCTCGGTCCTATAGCCCGTGAGTCGTTGTTTGGACAACAGGATTTAACTCGGCGTTCACTGCTTTTTATGAGCTAGAAAATGGGCCAGCAGTTGAGCCCTCAGGCCCTAAGAGGCCTTGCCGTTGAGGTCGCTGAGAAGGCCATTAGCTTCCTGTCCAAGATGTGGTGTAGCGAGCTTACTGAAGTAGTAGAGGGTGACACCATAAGGGCTGACCTGGCGGCCGACAAGATGATACTTGACGCAATAAGAGAGAAGCTCGACCGCTTCATGGTGGTCTCAGAGGAGAGTGGCGTGACGGGTAACGATGGCTACGTGCTCGTCGTGGACCCACTCGATGGGAGCCTTAACTATGAGCACTGCATCAGGTGGTCTTCGGTGTCCGTCGCTGTTGCGCCACCCGGATCTACTTCACTTAACGAAGTAGTGGCCGGCGCCATAGCCCCACTGTGGGGCGAAATCCTGTCCTTCGCGAAGGGGGAGGGCTGTTTCGAGGGCAACCGCAGGGTGACGCCGCGGACTGGCGAGTCCAGGATCCTCTACACGTACGTTGAGTCCCTTGATGAAGCTGCCAGGATCGCCAGCATCTTCTCAGCCATGCCCAAGGTCAAGGTAAGGAGCCTCGGAAGCGCCGCCCTCGAAATAGCTATGGTGGGCCTGAGGAGAGGCACGGCGTATGTTGATTTAAGGGGCAAGCTTAGAAATGTTGACGCAGCTGCAGCTGTTGGCTTCGCGAGGGAGTGTGGCGCAAGGGCAGTTGATGAAACCGGTGATGACATAAATGTCACGATAACCGAGGTCAAACCGCTCGGGAGCATTATAGTAGCCCACGATGAGCTGCCGCTGATACTCGAGGCCATAAGGGCCTCATAACTCGAATTGCCCCAGCCTATATCTCAGCAGGGCTATCACGCCGCCCATGTTTGATATGGTGAAGGAGGCGGGCGACTCGCCCGTGATCATTATTACCTTCCCTCCCTTGGCCTCTACGAGCTCAACTAGCCTTGCGAACTTCTCCCTAACCTCATCGTCGCCGGAGTAAAGATACTCATCAAGCACCACGGCCTTATCAACGGCCCCAAGTTCGGCTGCCCTGAGGGCCTCATCTATGGTGTACGCGACGGTCGAGGGATCCCTCGAAACCCTGGCAAGGAACTCGTCAAGTACCCTCTGGGCCTCAACCGAGTCAATTTCCTTAAGCGCTCTGACAACGGAGTCCCTTCGAAGGGCCTCTAAGATGCCCTCAGTCCCACCGCTAGATGTGGAGTCCTCTATCACGTGCAGTGATGGAGCCAAGGACCTTATTCTTGATGCGAGGTAGTCCTTAAGTTGTCCTGGTCCAACCACTACCGCGGCTACTGCCCCCTCTTCGCCTGCCAACTTTACCACCTGCTCGCTGACCTCCGAGAGGACCTCCTGGAGCCTCCTTTCCCTTGAAGGATCGTCCTTGGGCCCAAGGGATAAGCCCCTGTCCTCGATGATCTTTATGCCCTCGGGAGTTAGCAGACCCAACGCGACCTCTTCATAGTCGATAGCAACTATTACAGCCCTGCCCCTTGGCCCGCTCTGCTCCAGCTTCCTAAGCACTCTCTCGCTCCATCCTTCCTCCCTTATCAATAAGATTGGTTGATTTAGGCCTATGTAAGCGGACTGGTGTCTTCCCCTGACCCCGAACCGGTCCGGGCCCTCCTCGATAACCCCAAAGACCCTGAGGGCCCCAGAGAACGGCTGAAACTCGACTGACTCGAGCCTAAGGGTCACCTCAATGGGTCTGCGCTGTTTCTCCTTGGCATCCCTTTCAGCTACGTCCCTCAGTACAATTAACCTGAGCCTGTCCCCACTCCTCAGGCTCACAGCGAGCGTCCATAGGTCCTCCTCGCTCCTCGGCAGGACCTCGATTACCCTCCTTTTAGAGTCCAGTACCTTGACCTCCAAGCCAATTTTACCTTGCTCACGCTAGAGCTTAAAGCTCAGTCCGGGCGTTACGAATGGGAAGCCTATTTGGCAATAGACGTAAGGTCAACCCTGCCGACTAAGATAAACCTGATCAGGCTAAGAAGGGAGTATGCCACCATCAGAAGGATAAGGAGGGTAATGGAGGAGAAAAGGGAGGTGCTCCTGCACTACATAAGGAGCGTTGCTGAAGAATACAACCGCTATCAGAAGGAGGTCTACGGGGTACTGGAGGACATGTTCACTACCTTTTACAGGGGGGAGGCGACAGAGGGTGTTGACAAGACGTGGGCCCTGGCCTCAGCTGTCAGGGAGGGCCTGAGGGTTAGGATTTCAACGATGGTACTCTTCTCCGTGAAGACGCCCGTCTTCCAGCTGCTCCCTGACACTATAGCATCGCCTGCCCTGCTGCCAGGCACCTCCCCTGACCTTGTTACAAGCTACATGATCCTTCGCGAGGAGCTCCCTGCCATACTAAGGCTGGCACAGTACGAGGAGACCGTAAAGAGGCTTATTGAGGAGCTCAGGGACACACAGAGGCTCATCAACGCGCTCGACTACGTGATAATGCCCAGCTATGAGAGGGCCATGAAGTTCATCTCAGTGATATTGGAGGAGAGGGCCAGGGAGGACTTTGTAAGGCTTAAGCATCTCAAAAGAAGGCTAGCCATGGCTGAAGAGGTTAAGGCCTCGGCCCTTACGGGAACAGAGCCCCGGCAATGATCAACACTATTGCCAAGGTGATGAGCACAGCGACAAACCTGCCTGGCGTGAGGTTTCCTATAGCCTTAACCCCTCTCGCGATTAACACCGCGCCTCCGACTACTATGACACCCAACAGCAGACCAAGGCCTATTATGACGAACGCATATGCGATGCCTGAGACGCTAGATAACTGTAAATGACCGAAGATTTGACTTACCGCCGCCTGCAGAGCCTCTAGAGTCACCCTATACCCCTGGTGAGCCGTTTCCGCAGGCGACTACTAGGGGACCACGGTCAGTAATACCTTAAAGCGCCTAAGGGGCCTCCACCCAAGGGTAGGGTTGGCACTTTCGCAGGGACCCAAGGCGTGGCTGCTCACGATCGGCAACGAGCTCCTCATAGGCAGGATCGTAAATACTAACGCGGCCTGGTTGGCCAGGAAGCTCACCTTCCTTGGATTTAACGTTGAAAGGATAATCGTCGTCCCGGACGAGCCCTCCGAGGTGGCAAGTGAAATTAGAAGGGCCCTCGAGAGAGGTGATATAAAGCTAATCATAACGACCGGAGGGCTCGGACCAACCTACGATGACAGAACCCTTGAAGCCGTTGCCTTAGCCACTGATAGGAGACTAGTCCTGAACCAGCAGGCGCTACAGTGGGTGAGGGAAAAATACGAGAGCGGTGGGATGCCTTTAACCAAGGAAAGGGAGAAGTTGGCCCACCTACCCGATGGAGCTACGCCTATCAGGAACCCTGTTGGCACAGCTCCCGGCTCGCTCCTCAAGGTGAGGGGTGTTGTTATCATATCCTTGCCAGGAGTCCCGTCTGAGATGCAGGCTATGTTTGACGAGGTCATGCCAAGCCTTAATGAGATGGCGCCGCCCCTGAGCATAGCAGACTGCGGCTTCCTAGTTGTTGGGGTCCCTGAGTCGGAGCTAGCCCCATTTATAGAGGAGGCTGAGCGTAAGAACCCTGGATGTTACGTAAAGAGCCACCCAAAGGGTCATGAGATAAGGGGCCCAGCGCTTGAGATCAGGGTGTTGGCGTCAGCTACCTCAAAGGAGAAGGCAAGGGAGAAGGCCCTCAAGGCCCTTGATGTGGTGAGGGAGGGTGCCAGGTCAAGGGGTGGAGAAATTACTGAGGAGGATTGTCAGGAATAAGGTCTTCCTAACAGTGGCTATAGCCCTAGCAGGGGGTGTGCTCGTCGCGCTGAGCCCGAGGATGGGCCAAGGCGTCCTGATACTCGGCTCAGCCATAATGCTTGGATCCCCTTGGATTTCCTATGGAATCATAATTGTGATTTACAGGCGTAAGGTCGTTAATTACAGCGAGGACGAGGAAAGGGCTCGGCCCTCATCGTGACTGACAGCCGCCTTTAAAGGCCGTCAGCAGCTGGCTCCATCACCATTTCCCTCACCTGCCGTCGACGGACTGGCTCCCATTTAGGACGTAGGGATTTTCATTGGGTCCCTCTGAGCCGACCACGCTCTTAGAGGAGCCCATTGACTTTAGGCACATACTTTATGTCCACCCTATCGCGTTGAGGCTAGAAGTAATTAAAGATAACGGGCAGTCGTGCGAATATGTCAAAAGGCAGGCTAACTAACTTAGTGTTATTACCCCTAGGAAGACTTTGCGTAATGGGAGACCGTTTGACCAGCGAGCAGAGGCCCCCACACCTCAAGGTAAGTGGTGACGAGGACATCATAAGGTTAGCTGAGGAGGCCTTAAGGGAGGTTTTCGACCCCGAGATACCGGTCAACATATATGACCTCGGGTTGATCTACTCCATTGACGCCAGGAGGGTCAATGGCAAGCCTAAGGTCAAGGTCACTATGACCTTGACCGCAATAGGCTGTCCAATGACTGGTTCAATATTAGCTTACGTCGAGCAGGCATTACTTGACAGGATATCCGGGCTTTCCGATGAAGATCTTGAGATTGAGGTCACCTTTGACCCGCCGTGGAGCCCCGACATGGTAAGCGAGGCGGGAAGGGAGATGCTGAAGGAGATCTACGGATACGACGTCGTTGAGGACTGGAAGAAAAGAATGAGCGAGTTGAGCTACGCTGGCGAGGGGCAGGGTCAGGAAGGGTCCTAAAGGGGGTCTTAAGAGGTCTTGTGGTTAATTGGCATTGATGAGGCCGGAAGGGGTAGCCTCGTCGGCGAGCTCATAATAGCAGCTTTTGGCGTTCCAAAGGAGAGGGAGGAGGAGCTTGTAAGGCTGGGCGTAAGGGACAGCAAGGAGTTGACGAGGAGGCAAAGGGAGAGCCTCTACTGGGAGCTGACGAGGACAGGCGTCTTTGCTGCCCTCCCCATAACGCCTCGCGAGATCGACTCCGAGAACCTCAACAGGCTTGAGGAGAGGAGGGCCTGGGACCTCATAAGAATAGTTTTCTCGCGCGTCGGTGGACCCTCGTTGGTTGAGGCGGTGTACATTGACAAGTTTGGTGAGCTCCGTGAGCTCCCTTCTAAGCTCGCAAGGGCCGGCTATAGGGGACTACTCGTCGTTGAGTCAAAGGCCGATTCCAATTACCCTGTCGTGTCGGCCGCGAGCATAATAGCAAAGGTCCTGAGGGACTGGAGGATTGACGTACTGAGGTCTATGTATGGCGTGAGGGGAAGCGGCTACCCAGCAGACCCAGAGACCAGGAGGTGGGTCATGGCTGTTCTGAGCTCTGGCTGGAGGCCGCCGATAATAAGGTACTCATGGTCAACCCTAGAGGGGACTGACGCCTTTGTGAAGAAAGTTAAAAGGCCCAGTAGGACACTTGAGGACTTCATGGTATAGGGGTGCCGAGCACGGGGGGTAAGGGGCAGACAGGCGCGAGGCCCTTCGAGGCCCTCCTGAAGCTGATGGACAACTATGGGTATAGCGTGCTTGGATCCAAGGAATGGCTTGAGATAGACAAGCTATACAGGCTTGGGTTCCAATACGCGGCCGTGGAGGCGCTAGTCAGGGAGTACCTCCTAGCTGAGGAGGAATACCAGGGCAGGAAGACCTTTGAGACTGACTGGAGGGGTGTGAGGAAGTCCATTGTCTACGGGAAAGGCGAGATGAAGGCCGACGTGGTGCTAGCAAAGAGATCGACCCCAACCGAGAGGTCTATACCATGGAGGGCCCTCCTTGACTATCTCCCACAACCCCCCCTGCCCCTCTTCGTTGTTGACCTGAGCATGAAGTTCCTCCACACGCCTGAGGAGCTCTCTAAACTCAGGCTTCAGCTTGCGGTCTCCCTTGCCGTCATCAGGGAGTACTTGTGGGATGCTCACTTCTCTATCACAGGGGCTGATGAGGAGACCTCTAAGTGGCTGGGAGAGGTCATGGGTATAAACAAGGTCTCTGTCGTTAACGCTAGGCCCAGCGAGGTTCTTTGGGGTTATGACGCGGACAAGGTTATAATACTTAGGGCTGATGCCGCTACGCCGCTTAGGCCTGAAGACGTCATGGGGGCTGACGCGTTCCTAATAGGTGGCATAGTTGACAAGATACCGAGGCCCGGGCTTAGCAGGATGCTTGACTCCCTTGTGCCATGGGGTGTCCCTAGGC
>JBMFIT010000005.1:0-39747 GCA_049974445.1 Acidilobus sp. | reverse complement strand
CAGCTCGTAGGCTGCCAGACCCATGGCGACAACGAACGGGAGCTCGAAGGTCATGTGCCCTAAGGCCATCATTATGCCTGATTTCCACGAGCCCCTGGCGCCCTCGACGACCGCTGCCACGGTAAGGGGTCCGGGAGATAAGGCCCCTCCAGAGCTTATGGCAACGGTGAGCAGGGCCAGCCGTACAGCGTCCAACTTACGCTTGGCGTCCCCTTAGTGGGAGCCCTAAATATCCTGACGTATATACAAACGTTGACCCGATCACTCTAATTCCCCCACAACCTGTTATCACGGGACCGGTTTTGGGCAGGGCATCCCTGTCAACCACCCTCGTGGCGGTCATAGTTATCGTCGTAGTCATCATAGCCGTGGTCGGGGGCATAGCCTATTACTACTCCATGAAGCACCACGTCACCTCGTCGACTTCGTCCACCTCGACGGCCGTCACGACTTCATCCACCACGCCCACCACCATGACGACCACTACGACGTCCTCTGTCTCGACGCCCACGAAATCAGTCATCACGCTGACCGTCGTGACGTACACAGGCTCGCCCCAAAAGCTGCTCAACACCATCGTCGTCCCGCTCTTCGAGGAGGAGCATCCCGGCGTCCAGGTGCAGGTTCTCGCCTACCCCTTCACCAACTACCTGGAGAACGAGATGACAGTGCTTGAGGCCGGCAGCAGCTCCTACGACATAGTTACCTACACGCAGGGGCCAGGCCCCGACATACTTCCATACCTAGCCCCCATTAACGGGTCTGAGCTCAACATAAGCAACCTCATAACGACCGTCCTGAACTTTGGGGGCGTCTACTACAACCCCCAGACCAACCAGACCACGCTTTACGGCGTCGCCCCTTGGGCAAGCGTGCTGGTCCTCTGGTACAACATAAAGTTCTTCGACAACGCCACGCTCCAGCAGGAGTTCTACCAGGAATACCACTTCAGCCTGAACCCATGGACATGGCACAACTGGAGCCAGCTCATCGACGTGGACCAGTTCTTCGTGTCCCACAACATAACCAAGTACGGGATACTGATTTATGACGACCCGGCCTACGACCTAAATGAGGCCTTCCCGCTAATCTTTGAGTGGTACTACATGCACAACTCAACCCTCAACTGCGGCCACGTAGCAGGCCTGCCTGGCTACATGACGCTGTTCCTGGGGTGCTACCCAGCCGGGTGGACCTACGGCTTCCCACCTCCCAGCTTCAATAACAGCGCGGGGGCCCAGGCGCTGGAGATGTACAAGGCCCTCGTCGGTTATGAGCCCAACCCCAAGGTCCTCACCGTATCCTTTGACAACACCCCGAGCCTCCTGGCTAGCGGCCAGGCGCCTGCGGGCTTCACCTATATGTCACAGATGGCCTGGCTTAGCCCTCAGAACAGGACCAAGTTCAGGTTCGCCCCCGCCCCTGGAGGCTACGCCGGGGCTGGGGCCACGTACTTCGCCATAAGCAAGTACTCACAGCACAAGGACCTCGCCATGCAGTTCCTCGAGCTCGTGGTCTCCACGCAGGTCCAGGTCGAGTCCTTCTACACCTTCGGCCTATTCCCGTTAAACAAGCAGGCCTACGGCGTGCTGCTCGCTAACGCCTCACTGCCCAGCTATGAGAGGGACTGGCTGAACGAGTCCTACTACCTTGTCCAGCACGCCTACGCTGGCAACCCGACGATATTCACCCCGCTGGCAGGCACATGGATAAGCGAGTTCGACAACGCCATATTCCAGTACCTAACGGGTCAGACACCCTCGCCACAGCAGGCCCTTCAGCAGGCAGCCCTTGACACAACCCAGTTACTTACGGCCTCCTCGACGACCACGACATCGACTTCCCCTCACCAGCCGTTTACGCAGTCGTTCATTAGGGCTGTCGAGCTCCTAGAGCTGATGCCGGCGGCCTTGAGGTCAGCGCCTTAGCGGTTTAATGTTAACTTTAGATTATTTTATTTTTTATAATGCTCTCCTTAACTGGGGTTTGGTAAGCGCTAAAACCCACAGCAAATAAGAGGATATCGGCCACCCCCTTCATTGGCCATGCCACACTTGCTGCGTGCACGAAGCCGCATTTGGCTTGATGGCGAGCTGTGACAAAAAGAATGACAAGCCTCGCCCTTCTAGGGGCGGCCTTGAGGTCAGGCCTTAGGCGTGGGGCGTTCGT
This sequence comes from Acidilobus sp., assembly GCA_049974445.1. Lineage (GTDB taxonomy): Archaea > Thermoproteota > Thermoprotei_A > Sulfolobales > Acidilobaceae > Acidilobus. Next base: position 37,578 of record JBMFIT010000005.1, on the reverse strand, counting down.
CATTAACCGATGGACTTGCCTGCCATGGTTAAGGCAGGTTTACAGCTTTTCTTGAGGTCTCAGAACAGCTTCCCGGGGTTCAGCAGCCCCTTTGGGTCGAACACGGACTTTATGGCCCTCATCAACTCCAGCTGCCTCTCTCCAACCGCCCTCACCAGCGACTCCCTCTTGATTACCCCGATGCCGTGTTCCGCGCTAATGGCACCTCCAAGGGAGAGGGCGACGTCAATAACGTCGTTAAACCACGAGAGGGCAGTCTTGGCTGAGATCGGGTCCGTTGGGTCGAACCCTATGGCAGGGTGTAGGTTGCCGTCACCTATGTGGCCTCCAAGTGAGGACCTGATCCCGTACTTGGCATCCAGTCCCCTCAGGAGCCTCACGGCCTCAGGCACCCTTGACGGGGGTACAACTATGTCCTCTATGAAGAGCTGGAAGGGCCTCCCCGGCTTCCTAAACATAGCAACCTGGGCCGGGAAGAGGTTCCTCCTCAGCCTGAAGAGCTCCTCAGCCTCTGACTCATTCGATGTAGAGATCACGTCCCTGGCGCCGTGGGACCTCATGAGCCCCTCGAGGAACCGCCTGTTCCTGTCCCTGCTCTCCTCCGTGCTCTCGAGGCTCACGAGGAACATATTGCCCTTGGCCTCAAAGGGAAGGTCCAGGCCCTGGGCGGCCAGCTCAACGGTCGGGGCGTCCATGAACTCCGCTATGTAGGGCTGTACCCTCTGCGACTTGAGGTCAACGTAGGCCGAGGCCAGCGCGTTAATGTCGTCGAAGAACGCTAACGCGGTGACAACGGTCTCAGGCAGGGGAGTCAGCCTAAGGGTTGCCTCAGTCACGAGGGCAAGCGTGCCCTCGCTGCCAACTATGAGCCTGGTCAGGTCATAGCCCTGCCTGCACTTTACAGTCCTGCACCCGAGCCTGAGCCTCGTCCCCTCACGGTCAACTAGGACGACCTCTAGGGAGTTAACCCAGTCCTTCATCGTGCCATACTTGGCGCCCCTCATGCCACCCGCCCCGTTGGCTATGGCTCCCCCTATCGTAGCCACCGACTGGCTCGCGGGGTCAACTGGGAACATGTAACCCCTCTCAGCGAGCTCGAGGTTCAGCTCCTCTATCCTTACACCTGGCTCAACTACAGCCACGCTGTCAACAACGTCTACTTCCTTGACCCTGTCCATCCTCTCAAAGCTAATTACAACTCCCTTCCTGGTAGGCACGGCGTTCCCGCTTAGGCTGCTCGTGGAGCCCTGCGGGTAGATTGGGAACTCAAGCCTGTAGGCCAGCGAAGCTATGGCCACTACGTCGTTAGGGCTCTCTGGAAACACGACGGCTTCAACTGGACCCGAGAGGCCATCGGGCTCCTTGGCGTAGAGCCCAAGTACGTTAGGGTCATCAGCGACCTTATCACTGCCTATCGCCTCCGCGAGCGCCTTAACTAAACTCGTCGCATATCCCCAATTCTCTAAATGTGTGGCAGGGAAAATAAGTAGGGGGGTAAGAAGGTGGCTGGAGGCAACACCAAGGAGCAGATAATGGGCCTCATTGATCACACGCTGCTAAAGCCATACTCAACCCTGGCCCAGCTCCAGCAGCTCGTCGACGAGGCCGCCGTCATGGGCTGTTACTCTATCTGCGTCAACCCTGTCCACGTGCCGCTGGTTAGGGTCCTGATAGCCCAGAAGGGCTACAGGCAGAAGCTGTGCTCAGTGATAGACTTTCCTTTCGGGGCGTCAACGACTGATCTAAGGGTTGAGGCTGTAAGGAGGGCTGCTTTGTGGGGAGCGGATGAAGTTGACGTCGTGGCGCCGACAACACATGTCAAGTCAGGGCTGTGGGACCTAGTTGATAGGGACCTGGGGAAAGTTGTTAACGCCGCCCACGGCGAGGGACTGGTCATTAAGGTCATAGTTGAGGACGCCTACACCACGAGGGCGGAGAAGGAGTCCCTCTACAGGATCGTCATGGAGTCAGGCGCTGACTTCATTAAGACGGGTACAGGCTTTGAAGACCCCTCCTACGCGTCAGCGATAGGCAATCAGACGGGGGCAAGGGTCGAGAACGTCAGGCTAATGGCTGAGCTGTCTAGGTTATACAACCCTGGCATAGGAATTAAGCCGGCGGGCGGGGTAAGGAACGTCTCCCAGGTCCTTGAGCTTCTCGCAGCGTCAGGGCGTCCCCCTGACCCACGCCGCTTCAGGGTTGGGACGAGCTCAGCTAGGAAGATATATGAGGAGCTATCGGGCAGTCAGAGGATATAGGAGTCCTCGCCTAGAACCCTTGCCCTCAGCCCAGGACCCTTTATGAGGCCCGCCTTCCTCAGCCTCTCAGCGACCGCCTTCAGCCTGTCCTTGTCCTTTCCAGTCGCCCTATCGGCCATGTCCCACAGCAACTCGCTCAGGGGCCTCAGGTCGTCTACGCTAAGGGCGCCTACCTTAGCCAGCTTCTCGGCAGTCTCCCATGCCCTGACGAACGCGTCGATGCTGGGACCCCTAGTCTTAAGGAGCTCAATTAGGGCACCCTTCCTGGTTGAGACCTCGTCCTTAGGCAGGGTAGATGTAATGACTAGCTCAGCTGCAGCAGCCCACGCAAGCGACCTCGCCTCCCTGCTGGGTGACAGGAGGAGCTCAAGAAGCCTCCTCAGCTTGGGGGCTAGCTCATCCGGCGGCACCACCTTGTTGACGACGGCCTCATACCAGGCCCTTGAGGAGAGGCCGTCGTCATCTGAGTCAAGGTGTTCTATAACGAGCATCCCAGGTCAGTTGAAGGAATGATAAGCAGGGAGTTATAGGTATTTACTCATCTAATTAAAACATAATTAAATCGGCCTAGTGGCCCTAAAGGGCGTTAGCGAGAGGGACTCCAGGCTCCTCATCCTTACGTCGTAACCTCTGCCCCTCCACCATGCCGCGGCCGTCAGCCCAACCCCCTGGAGGAACATGCCATAGATCACGAACGCCCACTCGGGGAACGTGCTGGTCAGGTAGGTCGACGCCGTGTAGGTTCCCATTGCTATCGCCCTAACCGACCCTATCAGGAAAGCCCTCCTCTGGGTCGGGAAGAGGAGCGGCTCATGTATCGTCCTAACCCACCACGTGAAGGTAATGAAGAAGAGGTTCATGAACGTGAGGCCGTAGAAGAGGGCCGACGACCTGAGGTCAAGCAACACGTACTCGAGGACTGGCATGAAGCTCAGCAGGGCCCCCGTGAACGAGATGAGCGTGAAGTCCCTCATGTCAAGCTTGTCAACGAAAAGGGCTGCCACAGCTGCCACCGATGCGCCAAGGTTAGCGAAGAGCATGACAAGGTATATACCAGCTCCCGTGAAGTAGTAGTCTGCCAGAACGAAGGCCATGAGGCTCCAGGTGAGGTAGTTGGCCAGGCTCCAGGCTGTAAGCACTGCGAAGCGCCCGCCGAGGCCCACAGTCGGGGGCTCGCTCAGGACGGCGGTCCGCTCAACCTGAGCCCCTATCTTGTTCGCCTCTTTCCTTGCCTCGCCTACCCTGCCGTACGCGGCAAGCCACCTGATCGACTCGGGCATCAGGAGCCTCAGGACTATTGCGGCCACCAGCCCGACGACCGCCATTACCGCGACCGCGAGGGAGTCGAGGACGTAAGAGTTCCTTAACGAGTAGACAAGGAACGCTATGGCGGCCGCCGCAGCCGCCCCTATGTTCTCAAAGTTCGGTGACAGTATTAGCACCTTCTCTCTGTGCTTGACGGGAGCGAGCTCAGCTAGGAGGGCGAGCCCGACCGGCACCTCACCCTCAACGCCGAACATCGAGAGGCCATAGCCGACGAGAAAGACGGCCATCTGGGTCAGGCTCTTCGGAATCAGAAGGAGGTCAAGGACAATGATGAGGCTTCCCAGGCCATACATGCCCATTGTTATCAGATACGTCCTCTTCCTGCCGAGGATCCTGTCTGAAAGCCACGAGAGTATCAGGTCTCCCAGTAACGGGGTCGCGGCAACGATAACTATGTAGGCAACGTTCTCATACTCGGGGTAGAAGGCGTAGCCGAGGGTGTTGATTATGCCCCAGAGGAAGAAGCCTATAGCCGTTGACGTAAATATTAGCCAGTGCGCTCTTCCCCACCTAGCCCTGTCAACTATGGACAACACGTCATCCTCCAAGGGGCTCACTCTTGGAGAACAACTGTTCTCCAAGTATTTAAGCGCTCCTTTCCCCGGCCGATTCCGCTTACGTAAAGTGAGACTGAAGCGGGACAGGCCTTTTTACTCCGGCGTGCCCGAGCTTGCGTGACCTGGCTTGGAGGACAAGTACGTGGTTGTCAAGGGCTTGAAGGTTCACTACGTTGAGGAAGGCGCGGGGACACCCGTTGTAATGATGCCAGGAGCCTCCTTCAACGCCATGACCTGGGTTGAGGTCGGCCTAGTGAAGGCCGTTGCTGAGGCTGGGTTCAAGGCTATTTCCATTGACCCGCCAGGCCAGGGCGAAACTCCAGAGGGCCCTTATCAGTTCGGCGGGAGGAGGGAGTTCCTCGAGGACTTCCTTCCCCTAGTGGGCTTTGAAAGGGGCGTGCTCCTTGGGGCCAGCCTCGGTGGGTACTCGGCAGCCCTGTATGCATTAGCTCATCCAGACAACGTGCTCGGCCTCGTGCTGGTTGGCGCGGTCAGCCTCGAAAGGCACGCCCCTCAGTTCAGGGTGCTGGCTGGGAAGCCAGTGCTGCTGGTATGGGGCTCAGAGGACGACGTGTCGCCGATATCAAACGCAGAGGCTGTTCTCAGCAGGGTCAACACCGCTGAGCTAGTCAGGCTCGGCAGGAGGCACGCGTGCTACCTTGACGACCCACAGGGCTTCACGAGCCTGGTGGTCAGCTTCCTGAGGGAGAGGGTCCCCTCTGGCTGACCTCGGCTCGGCCAAGGACGTGGGAGGCCTCTGAGGCCAGCCTGTGAGCTACCCTCAGGGGCTCTGGGACCCTCGTGAACAGCTGGTAGGACTCGACGAGCCTTGCCGCCTCGTCAGCGTCAACCCCCCAGTTAACGAGGTGCAGCTCCCCCCTCCTCGTGACGACCCTCCTCGCGCTCTCTATGGGCCTCAGGGCCCTCAGCCTGAGCTCCCAGTCATGGAAGTGCTTGACCAGGGGCTCCTTGAGCCTCCCGAGGCTGGGCTCATACGTGTAGACGACGACTACTGGCATCCCGGTCAGCCTGCTTAGCCCTGCCAGGGAGACCACGTTGAAGCCTCCAATGGTTATTGAGTCGAGGAAAATGACGCCGGGCGGCGCTGAGATAGAACTGACGAGGTGGGAGAGCACGGAGGTAGCGTCAAGCCCATCTACGTGTATCAGACCGAGGGAGGCACCCCTGGGCCTGAGCTCAACGTATGAGACGCAGGCGACAGCCGTCAGGCCGCCGCCCAGCTTCCTAACCTCCCCGTCGTCGCACGCGACCGCCGTGAAGGGCCTTGGGGTACCTGCTTCGTCAACGGCCCAGTTCAACGGGGGCGCCCCTCCTGAAGGGTATTACGAGGGCCAGCAGGAGCGCGACGAAGGCGAGCAGCATCACAAGGCCCACCAGCGTGACGCGCCTTCCACAGCTGTCGCCGCCGGCTGACATTATGGCCCCCGAGAAGAGGAGGACGGCCCCGAGGCCGCCTAGTATTGACGCGGCCCAAGCCGAAGCGTCGTCCCTGTCCAACCCTCTCGCCGTTAAGGAGGGGAGGGCGGACTATTAGGTTCATTACGCGCCCTTCTGGCCAGCTGAGGTAAGGCCATGGCGCAGCGTCCTTACAAGTAGGACGCTGCCCGGGTTGACCTATTGCTTCGGGGTTTCTGCAGGATCTGGTGGATATCCTGGATATATGTTATTTAGATTGGGTTGTTGCTACATCTGGAGTTCCTTATGTGGTAACAGTTGGAAGTTAAAAACATTATAAATTGTTGATAATGCCTGTCCAACAAATGGTAAATAATCTCCGATCCGTATTGAGAGGTTTTAGATAAGAATCCCCAAGGGACTAATGTTCCATTTGAAGAGTAATAGCCTAGCTGATATAGCCCGTTTGGCAGGGGCACGAGGAAGACGTACTCGGCGTTAACCCTTACGTAGGTCATTGATGGCCCCGACATCATGAGGGGAGGGCCAGGAGGGCGACGACGATTACTACGACAACGACGACAGCGAGGACGGCAGACCTAGACATTGCCCTGGAACTGGGGCTCAAGCCGGCCCTATTCATATCTTAGCCGCTGACCTGGTCTATAAGCCTTCAGGGCCTGAAACTGGTTGAAGATGTGACTTCACGGTATCTGCATAACTTCCTATAGCTTCCTCAGGACGCTGAGTAAGTGGGTCAGGTCGGGTATGACGGCGAAGCCGAGCTCCGGGAGAACTATGACCTCCCTCACCTTGCCCCTGGCCACCAGGACGGCCCTGGCCCCTGAGGCCAGCGCGCCCCCTAGGTCCTCAGACGCCCTGTCGCCGACGTGGGCCAGCTCAGATATGTCCACGTTAAGCGATGAGGCGGTGAGCTCAAAGGCCCTTGGGTCAGGCTTCGAGAAGCCTATCTCGTCAGCGAATCCGACGAAGCTGAAGACGTTCCCGAAGGCCCTCGTCAGGAGGGCCCTGGTGGCCGAGCCCGCCCAGAGGAGCGTGTTGCCGAGTACGCCGATCCTGAGGCCAGATGAGCTCACCTCCCTTGCGGACGTGACCGCGTCGCTTAGCACGACCCTTTCAGGCTCAAGCGACGTTACGGCCTCGTTGGCGACGCTGAGCAGGTCGCCGTCGTAGCCGAGCCTTGACGCAACTATCTGAAGCGAGAGCCTCACGCTCTCCAGTCCGCTGAGGCCCCTCGTGCTTCTAAGCCTCCTGACCTCCCTGTCAGCCTCGGCGACCGCTGACCTAACCTTGTCCTTCGGGGCCCCGGTGGTACTCGATATGGCCTCTATCACGGCCTCCCTGGCGGCCCTCAGGTCAAGGAGGGTCCCCCAGACGTCAAAGCTCACGGCACTCACTGTCAAGCGGCCTCACCCCACGCAGGGGCCAGCTGGGACCAGAGCAACCCGCCCCTCCCCCTCAGCTCCAGCCTTTCAACCTCGACCTCAGCCCTCAGACTGAGGTTAGCGGACGAGGGTCCGACGTAGAAAATGTACCTCCCGCCTGGGACTACGAGCCTTTCACCAGGTAGGTAGACTGACAGCTGATCAAGCCTGACCTCGAACATAACCCTCCTGACCTCGCCCACCTTAATTGGGACTCGGCCGAAGCCCAACAGCTCGAGCCTCGGCCTCTCATAGACCTCGGAAGGCGGTGACACGTAGAGCTGGGGAACCTCCTCAACATCCATTGGGCCGAGGTTCCTGAGCGAGAAGGTCAACGTGATCGCGTCACGGTCGCTGCTAACGTTAAGGTCGTAATACTCAACCCTAGAGTAGCTGAGGCCGTGCCCGAATGGGAAGAGCGGGGTCACGCGCCTCCTCGTTATCCTCGACGCGGAGGACGCCCTGAGGCCAACGTGCACGGGCACGTCGCCAACGGCCCTCGGCACGGTCACGGGAAGCCTGCCTGACGGGTTTACGAGGCCCAGGAGCACCTCACCTATGGCGGCACCGCCCTCCTCGCCGGCGTAGAACGACATAAGTATGGCTGACGAGCGCTCAACGACGGTATCTGGGAGTGCAAGGGGCCTCCCAGAGATGACAATGATCACAAGCCTTGCGTTAGCGCTCAGGAGGCCCTCAAGTAACCTTACCTGGCACTCCGGGAGCACGGGGTCCCTGTCTATCCCCTCGCCCGAGGTCACCTCTGGGTCCGCCAGCCAGAAGCCGCCTGCAACCTCGCCGACAACGGCCACGACTACGTCGTGCCTGGGCGCAGCCTCGGCCACAGCCCTGACCTCCTCGTAGCTGCAGTTAGTCCAGCTGCTCACTTTGACGAAGTCGACGTTAAGCCCCAGGCCCCTGAGGCCCTCAAGGACGCTCACAACCCTGGTGATCTCATCCCTGAGACCCCTGTGGGCCTGGAGGTGGTAGTCGAAGAGCAGGGCCCTGCCATCTGCGGCGCTGGGACCCGTCAGCAGGACCCTCGCGTCATGCCTCAGAGGCAGGGCCCCGTCGTTCTTAAGCAGCACCACGGACCTCTCTGCGGCCTCCCTGGCCAGCTCCCTGTCGCCCGGCTCCTCCAGCGGCCCGCCCGAGTAGCTCACATACGGGTTCTCAAAGAGGCCGAGGGCCACCTTAGCAGCAACCACCCTCTCGGCCGCCCTCCTTATCACGGACTCCGGCGCCTTTCCTGACCTGACCATGTCTGCCAGGGCCCAGTAGAGCCTCCCCTTCATGGGCGCGTAGCCGTTCTCCACGTCAACACCTGACGTTATGGCCAGGAGCGCGGCCTCCTCCCTCCCCTGGGCGACACCCTGGGTATCAATGAGCATGCTCAGGGCCTCGGCGTCTGACACGGTGAAGCCGCTGAAGCCCCACTCGCCCCTGAGGACGCCGTCTATGAGGAGCCCGTTGGCGTGGCTTGGGACTCCGTCAACGTCGTTGTATGAAGGCATGACTGAGAGGGGCGAGGACTCCTTGACGGCAGCCTCGAAGGGAACCATCACGAGGTTCCTGAGATCCAGGTAGCCTATGGGGGCGTTGGCGCCGTTCCTGCCTCCCTCAGAGGCGCCGTAGGCCACGAAGTGCTTCAGCGTCGCGGCCACCCCCTGGGACTGCTCGCCCTTGACGTAGCTCACCCCCATGGCTGCCGCCAGCCTGGGGTCCTCGCCGTAGGTCTCCTCGCACCTGCCCCACCTGGGGTCCAGGCAGAGGTCAAGCACTGGGGAGAAGAGCTGCCTAACGCCAAGCCTTGAGGCCTGCCTTCCAATGACCTGGGCCACCCTCAGCATCAGGCCAGGGTCGAAGGTGCTGGCCATTGCCAGGGGCGAGGGGAATGCTGTCGCCCAGGGCACCATCAGCCCTCCCGCGCCCTCCTCCTCAATTAGGGCCGGGACGCCGACGCGGTCAATAATGAACTTCTGCAGTCTGTTGAACTCTTTCGCCGCCTTGGAGATATCAAGGGATCTGCCGTTGCCGAAGACCCTCTTCACAATTCCTACCCCGTAAGGCGCAGCCTCAATTGCCTTAGGTTCAGAGAAGGCCCCGCTTTCGTCAAGGAATTCGGTGAAGGGTATCGCCTCTAGCTGCGCTACCAGCTGCTCCGGCGTTAGCTTTGAGGCGATCTCTCTCGCGACCCGAATCTCCCGGGAGGTTATGTTAGGGTAGGCCAAGCTGGGCCCCAATCACCAAGGTAGCCCCTAAATTATCTGCCTGCCCTTAGGGCATTTATTGTTTCCCACAGTCTCTCCTGCTTCATGGAAAGGCGACGACGGCTTATTGTGTATACAGCTAAATACACGTTTATTAGTTCATTGTTAGATTCGGGAATATAAGCAAAGATTTATAAAGATTTAAACAACAAACTAATTCGGTGATCAGCAATGACCATGAGAAGTGAAGGAAAGGAGGAGATAGAGATAAGGCTTAATTCGATCTCTGACAGCAGGTTCGCGATCTGTGAGAGGCTAGGGTACACAACGTGCCTCTCCCTCTATGGCTTTAAGTAAGGCCACGGCCCTTTCTGACCGCCGCCAGATAGACCCCGACAACTACGACAACCATTGCTATTGATACAGTAAGCTCAATCAGGGTTATGCGAGGCCGGACAGGAACGATGGTACTTGTGGAGGAAGTCTCGGAGGTCGCGGTATAAGAGGGCGTTGTCGACGTAACTTGGGTCGTAATGGTCGGGGAGGTCGTGGTGGGCGTAGAAGTGGACGCGCCCGGGCTCGTAGTTGATGTAGTGCTGAAGGTGCTGGGGTGAGCGGAGGTAGTGGTCGAAAGGGTGCTGGCCGTGCTCGTTGTCGGCGGGGCCCAGGTGGGGCATGGCTGGGTACCATTGACGAAGTACCAGTAGTTTATCGTGAAGTTCATCACCATGTTACCTTCAGGGGCGTCTATCTCTGCCCCTAGCTGGATCACGCTTAGGTATAGGCCTGTCTCCCACTGAGTGCCGTTGAACTGGCCAACTACATTTACAGTTGCGTTCACAAGGTCACCGAGGTTAACTCCGAACTCACCTGCGGTAATGCCATGGTATGAGCCGTCATAGTAGTTTAGCTCAGGTATGAGAACTATCAGCATCCATCCGGAGGGGCCCCCATTGCGCGGAAGTATGAAGACCTGGTATGTCAGGTTCATAGGGGACCCATTGATTATCGAGGGCACAGTCACTGGCCTCCACATGACCCAGTAGGGAACCCCCTGGAGGCTCTGGTTAGCGTACATCCAGACCATGAGCTCAACGTCGCTGGGACCGAGGCTGGTCGCTCCGGGCCTCCTGACAAGCCATATGTCGTAGGAGAAGTCGTTATAGGAGCCCTCCCTAATGGCGAGGGAGTAGTTGACGATCGACCAAACTTTCGGCACCTTGCTCGTCGGCATGGGCAGCCTCAGGAAGGGATACATCGAGGTCATGGTGAAGAAGGGGCCCCACGAGTAGTCACCGTACATTATGTCGGGGAAACCAACTACAGGTGATAACTTGAGAATCCTTGTGACGCCACTCACGTTAACATACACGTAGACGTGGGAGTCAGATAACGTCATTGTCACGGTCCCGTTCCCGGTTAGGAAGTTCCACAGCATAGGTGATATCATGGCTGTCGCGCCAAGGGGGAGGCTCTCGAAGTAGGTGGCGTAGTCGTTCACGCCGGCGTAGGTAACTAGTACATAGCTCTGATCGGATATGAGGGGATACGTCGGGGAACAGGAGCCGGGCGAAGCCGCGGACGAGATCGGATAAGTGCTAACAACTGCTATAAAGGAAACAAGGATTAAGGGAAGGATAGGGGTAATTGTTCGACCTACCTTCACGGTCATGCCCCTTTCCACGACTTTGCGGACTCAGCGGCGTAATGACACGAGACTGAGTGGCCTGGCTCGACCTCCTTCAGGGCTGGCTTCATGCCCTTGCAGATGTCCCTCGCAATGGGGCACCTGTCAGCGAAGACGCACCCCCTTATGTAGCCCGTCTTGAACTCTATGGTGGTAGTAGTCACGCGACCCGTCCACTTCTTGGTGACGAGGGGTATCGACTTCATCAGCAACTGGCTGTACGGGTGCGATGGCCGACTGTAGACGGCTTCCACGTCCCCGTATTCCATTATCTCACCCTTGTATAACACGAGTATCCTGTCGGCTATGTAGGAGGCGAGGCTGAGGTCATGGGTGACAAAAAGCACCGACATACCCTGCTCGGTCTTCAACTTAAAGAGCAGGTTGAGTATGTTGGCCCTCAGGGACGCGTCTATCATCGAGACCGGCTCGTCAGCCAGGAGTACTCTTGGCCTAATCACGAGGGCCCTAGCAATCATCAGCCTCTGCAGCTGGCCTCCGCTGAGCTGATGGGGGTACTTGTAGAGGACCTCATTAGGGTCAAGGCCAACGAAGTCTAGCGCCTCCCTAATGGCCTTAAGCCTGTCCGCCTCTGAGGCCTCCGGCATGTATGTCTTGGCGGCCATGTAAAGCGGCCTGCTGACCCTGTAAAACGGGTTAAATGATGAGTAGGGGTCCTGGAGGATCGCCTGTACCTCCTTCCAGTACCTCCTGTTGTCCCAGTCCTCCAGCGGAGCGCCGCGGTAAAGCACGGTGCCAGAGGTCGGCTTCTCCACCTTGAGAAGTATCTTAAGCAGCGTGCTCTTTCCGCTACCGCTCTCGCCAACTATGGAGAGGACCTCGCCCTCTCTGACGTCAAAGGCTATATTGTTCAGGGCGTAGATCCTTGTCGTCCTGAAGAACCCTGTGCTGAAGACCTTTGTCAGGCCCTCAACCTCATATAGGCTCTCCCCAGATCCCAAGCTCATTCACCCCCATACAGCCAACAGGAGACCCTGCGGCGTCCATCAATTGAAACAGGCCTCGGTTCCTCCCTCGTACAGATGTCCTTGACGAACGGGCACCTGGGGTGAAAGCGACATCCGCTCGGTGGGTTTACAAGCGACGGCGGCTCCCCCTTTAAGCCTACTATGTGCTTCCTAGCTATCCTCACGCCGGGCTCCGGTATGCTTGAAACGAGGGCCTGCGTGTATGGGTGGCGGGGGTTGCTGAGGACGTCCTCAGCCGGCCCGACCTCTACGAACTGGCCCGCATACATAACTGCGACGTCGGTCGCTATCTCGTTTACAAGGGCTATGTCGTGGGTTATGAACACCATGGACTTTACGACGCTTTCGTTCATCAGGTCCTGTAGATACTGTATCACAAGCCTTTGAATCACTACGTCGAGCGCGCTGGTGGGCTCATCGGCTATCAGTACATCAGGGTCGAGCAGCGTGCTGATCAGTATCGTGACCCTCTGCCTCATGCCGCCACTGAGCTCAATCGAGTACCTGTCAAGGGCCCACTGAGGCAGGCCAAGCCTGAGGGCCCTCTCGCGGGCGAGCTTCATCCTGTAGTTGAACTCGTCAAGCGGGACGTCATGTGATAGTAGGAGGTCCCTTATTATGTCCCTGACCCTGCTTGTCGGGTTCAGGGCGTTCATCGCGTACTGGGGTATGATCGAAATCCCCTTTGCCCTCACGTGCCTGAGCCTCTCCTGGCCTATCTTGAATATGTCCTCGCCCCTGAAGAGGACCTCACCCGACATGACCCTCAGGGGAGGCCTCATCGTGTTCGAAAGGACCATGCCTAGGGTGCTCTTTCCGCTCCCGCTCTCCCCTACAACCCCCATCACCTGGTCCTGCTCTAAGTCAAAAGAGACCCCATCGACGGCCCTCACGTAGCCTGAGGACGTAGCGTAGTATGCCTTCAGGTCCCTTACCTCGAGGAGCTTCACGTTATCAGCCCCCCCTGAGCCTCGGGTTGAAGACCCTGTCCATGCCCATAGCGATCGAGGCCAGTGATGTGGCGATTAGGATAACAGCAATCACTGGTGGGAGGTACCACCACCACCAATTATAGACAAGGGCTCCCCAGCCCCAGGCGTAACCTATCATCAGTCCTATTGTTATCGTGTTCCCTGGGCCCAGGCCTATGGAGTCCAGGCCCACGTCTGCCATCAGGGAGCCGTTAAGGGTCATGACGAACATTATGGCGATGTAGGGCAACATGTTCGGTATGACCTCGCTCAGCGCTATCCTGACCCCGCCCATGCCGTTGAGCCTCGCTACGGTCACGTAGTCCCTGCTCCTCATGCTTAGGGCGAAGCTCCTATAGGCCCTTGCCCCCCAAGGCCACGAGAACGCCCCTATGATCAGCGCCTCGAGCGTGAGGGTGGGGTGCTTAACTATGGTGGCTATAAGGAGGAGTATTGTAAACGTGGGTATTACTAAGAAGCTGTTCGTAACGAAGTTCAGTACTGCGTCAGTTGATCCGCCCAGGAACCCGGCCAGGACCCCTATCACGAGGCCTATCGCGGTGGCTAGGACAGCCGCTATCGAGGCTACGTAGAGCGTGTTCCTCGTGCCAAATAGTAGCTGGGAGAGCACGTCCTGCCCGAACCCAGTTGTACCCATGATGTACTTAGGCCACGTCGGCGGAACATTCGGCGGTCCTATCGTCGCGAGGAAGTTCTTGTAGGGGGCTATGATGCTTGCCATGACAGAGGGTATCACGACAATCAGGAGGGCAATCAGGCCCCCAAGGAACAGCCTCTCCTTGGCAAGGCTTGCGAGCATGGGACCCCAGAAGCTCTCAGGGCTGATAAGCCTGGGAAGCCTCCTGCTCAACTCCTTCACCTCATGCGCCTACTTCAGCCGCCCTGACTCTTGGGTCAAGGACGCTGTATAGGATGTCAACAATGTAGTTGGCCAACAGCACAACGGTCGTTATCACAACGAAGACTCCGGCGACTGTAACATAGTCGTTTGAGGTCGCAGCAACCCCCATTATATATCCCATACCAGGGTATCCGAATATGAATTCAAGGACGTAGGATCCGCCCACAACGCTGCCCAGGCTAAGCGCTAGCCCCGTTATCTGGGGCAGGAAGGCGTTCTTCATGGCATACTTGGAGAGTATAGAGGGCCTCAGGCCTAGCGCCTCCCCGTAGTTCATGTAATCGCTGTTCTTCTCGTTGATTATAAGCTGCCTCATCCCGAGGGTCCAGCCTCCAAGCGACACTATGGCAACTGACGCGAAGGGAAGTATCCAGTGCCTTAGGAAGATAGGCAGGTAGCCCCATGTCAATCTCGGTATCGCTGTATAGGTATAGCCGGTGGGAGGTAGCCAGTGGAGGTACACGGCGAAGAGTAGTATTAGGAGGAGGCCCAACACGAAGAACGGTATGTTATTGATGGCTATGAACGCGAGCATTGAGGCCCTGTCTACGAAAGTCCCTGTCTTCCTGTAACCTATTTGCGCGCCAAGGATGTTCCCAATTATCCACGCAACCACTGTTGACGGAATTATCAATATGAGGTCATAGGGTAAGGTCTCTGCTATGAGCTGGTTAACCGACATAGGGAAGAAGACTATAGATGTACCAAGGTAGCCGTGGTACATGTTCTCCCAGAAGCGTAAATATTGAATCCACGGGGGCAGGTTGGCCCCGAACAGCCCCTCAACATAGTTGACCATCGCCTTGTACTCCTGTGGGGGTATCATACTTGAGCTCTGGGAGTAGGTCCTCATGATCGTGGCGACCGTGACCTCGACCGCGTTAAATGGGAGGAGACGAGGGATGATCCACGCAATTGTGATCGCGACGAACCATATCAGCAGATAATATAGGCCTTTGTATAGGACGTGCTTTATGAATGGAGGTACTGATGGCACTTCGCTCCCCCAGCGCTTTCCTCTCGACGTTTACTAGTAAAGTTGGGCACTTTTAAGCATACCTTACTAAACAAGGATTTAAATATATAACTGTGTACAGTTTTTTCACTGTTAAACGAGTGATGGCTTTGGACCGGCAGGACGGAAGGGAGCTGAGAATAGCCTCATTGGTTGCATTATCCCTTGTTCTTCTCTCAGCCTTCGCGGCCCTCAGCTACCTTGGCCCAGCGTTCAGGGCAGGAAAGGCCCAGACAAGCACAACGTCCTTAATATCCCTGCCCTCCTCGCAGACGGTCTACGTTGGCGGCGTTACGTGGGGACCCATAACTACGCTAAACCCGTTCTCAACGGCAAATGACATAGATGCCCTAGAGTTGGGCCTCGTGTACCTGCCCTTCTTCCTCTGGTCGCCCAAGACCCTCATGTACTATCCTGCCCTCGGCAAGAACTTCACAGTCACAAACGTCACGGTTCCCGCATCACTTGTATACGGACCTAACGCGACGGGTACCGTTTCGAGGGCAGCACTAGAAGTATGGATTTGGCCTAACGCCACCTGGCAGGACGGCGTTCCCGTGACTTCAGATGATGTCGTGTTCACGTACTACTTAGGGAAATATTTCCCCTCACTGGCCTGGGGATGGATGTGGTATCCAGGCTCAGGGGCTCTGCTCAACGTCACGCCCGTGAACGAGAAGGAAGCGATGTTCATATTCAACAGCTCACCAAGTCAGCCGCCTTGGGGCACGATCTTAGGCATACTGACCAGCCCGTCATACCCAGTAATGCCGTTGCACGAGTTCTACTCGAACCTGAGCGCCTTCTTCGCTAATGCAACTAAGTGGAGCCCGATCAGCTGGAGTCCATCACCTGTTGACATAATCGGCAATGGGCCATACAGGGTCTATGCTTACACGCCAAGCGAGGTCGTCTTCGTAAAGTGGGACAATTGGTGGGGCTGGAACATCTGGGACGTCCCTGACAATGGTATGTATGCGCCTGAGTACGTTGCAGATGTAGTGATAGTCTCAAACCCGCAGGCCATATCTATGTTTGAGACTGGCACAATGACGTATGGGGGGTACTTCATAACTAACGTCTGGCAGCTGGAGTCCAAGGGCATCTATACCTACCTGAGCCACGCGCCGTGGAACCTGCAGATGGCCCCATGGGTTATGCTGTTGATAAACGAGGAGTATCCACCATATAACATAACGCTCGTCAGAAGGGCAATAGCCTACGCGATTAACACCGTCCCCTTGGCGCAGATTGGAGAGAACACACAGGAAGAGCCCTGCAATATCAGCAACGGCTTCGGCTTCTTCGCCCCGTATAACATATACTCAGAGGCGTGGGGTAGATACATAAACATGACCATCGTGCAGAAGTACGGCTGGACCTTCAACCTTACTGAGGCCAAGTTACTGATGGAGAACGTAGCAAGCGAGTACGGCTGGCACCTCAACTCCCAGGGCTACTGGGTCACCCCACAGGGATGGGTCGTCAACGCCACCCTGATAGTGCCTTACGGCTGGACCGACTGGATGGAGGACGTAGATATGATAGCCCAGAACCTGTCAAAGATAGGAATTGACGCCACCACGGTGTTCCCAAGCTACAGCCAGTGGTATAGCGAGATTGCTGAGGGCGAGTATTCGATGGCGCTGATGTGGTCCTGGTCAGGTGTGATACCCGCCACGTGGTTCCAGTACTTCTTCTGGACCCCCGGAACCGCCCCGGTTGGAAGCTGGGCCTGGGCTGACATGGAGAGGTTCAACAACTCCGCTGCGTGGACTGCCTATCATGACCTTGCGAAGATCTATACGATAAGCCCTGACAACATGACGGCCCTCATGCCTCTCTATGACCAGGTTCTGACGGCATGGCTTAACTACACACCAGTGATACCGCTGCTCACCAATGCCCAGTGGTACGAGTATTCTACCTCCTACTGGGCTGGCTGGCCGAACGAGACCACAGGCTGGCTCTTCCCGCCAGCTCCATGGGCCAACCCAGGCAACGCCTATAACATAGTGCACCTATATCCGAAGGGGGTGACCATTACTACAACAACGCTATCCCCGATCACCGTGACGTACACGACGGCCGTCACATCTACAACTGCTGTGACCTCAACCACAGCGGTTACTTCTACGGCCACGACCGCAGTTACCACAACCTCTACGACCACGCTCCCTGTCACAACAACTGTGACGGCCACGAAATCCGTTGTAAAGACCGTCGTCCCGGTAACGACAATAGCGGTTATCGTCATAGTCATAGCGATAGTCGTTGGCCTTGGGGTCTGGGCCGCCACGAGGAGGCATTAGAATTAGCAGGTGGGGGTTATGAGTAAGGATAAAGGCTTTTTTAACATAGTTAAGTTATCTTTTTTACTTTTGATGCTTTCCATGTTTCTTATTGTTGACCTCTTCCTTGATCTGACTAGACCTCAACAGCCCGTAGGTGTGTTCGATATCCAGCTCGTCTCCCAGCCCAACGCGACGCCCCTTATCGCTGTCCCATGTGTAATTGCCTCTCAGCCCCCAGGGGGGCCTTACGCCATGTATAACGTTACGTTTCCCTCCCACGTGAGCGTGGTCATAGAGCCCGACGTCTGGAACGCCAAGTCAGGGCAGGGGGACGTAGTAGTTAAGTACTGCAGGGAGGGCGTGTTCGCCTACGTTAACAACACTGGCACCACCGCGCTTAACGTCTATGACACTGTCCTGGGGTACCCAGAGGTGATCTACGGCTACAAGCCATGGGGACAGACGATGACAGGCGAAAGCCCCGCCCTTGCTCTTCCGTTGAAGGCGTCCCTGCTGCCAAATATAACCGTGTATCTTAACTATACGCTGGACTTCACTGATGGGAGGGGCGACTTCTCCTTCGACCTTTGGCTTACGAGGGCATATAAGCCGTCCTCTGTTGGACAGGGGGACCTTGAGGTCATGATATGGCTCTATCATAGCCCGGGCTTCGTTCCAATGGGCTATCCGCGCCCCAACGCGACGTTTGTCGCACCCATGGTAGTGAATGGGACCGCCGTTAACGTAACTTGGACCGCCTACGTCGCAAGGTCGATACCCTGGACATACATAGCATTAGCGCTCACCCCACCCCTCATGTCAGGGGCAGTCCAGTTTTCACTCACACAGCTATTAGCTGAGGCCAGCTCGCTCTGGCAGGAGGTTTCAAACTACAGCTTTGGTCAGCTCTACCTCAACGACGCCGAGCTCGGCATGGAGTACACGTCACTGACGTGGCCGCCGATAGACGTGAACGTCTCCGCCTGGTACGCAATTTATTCGTATGGCTTCCTCCTCTCAGCACTACCACAGCAGACGACTAAGACCCTCACCACGATTATCACGCCGACTGCCAGCACAACAACGCCTGCCACTGCGTCCACCAAGACTAGCACGGTCACCAAGACAGTCTCAAGCACTACAACGATAACGGCGTCTGTAACGCTAACTTCAACCGAGGTATTGTATTCACCAAAGGGCTTCTACATGGACATAGCCCTCGCGGTAATAGTGGTTACTGTAGCGGCAGTTGCCGCCACTCTGCTGTTAAGGGGAAGGCAAATTGGTTAAAAAGGGCCCTTTTCGAGGCCTCACTTCCTTAGGGGCCTAAGAGGCGGGATCGAGTTCAGGTGCTCTATCTCGCCT
This sequence comes from Acidilobus sp., assembly GCA_049974445.1. Classification (GTDB taxonomy): domain Archaea; phylum Thermoproteota; class Thermoprotei_A; order Sulfolobales; family Acidilobaceae; genus Acidilobus. Next base: position 19,123 of record JBMFIT010000005.1, on the reverse strand, counting down.
GGTATGCTGCTGCTCTTGGCTATCTCCCTGTAGATGTACGCTGATGGCCTCCAGTACAGCCTCTTTGTCGAGTAGTCGACCTTAAGGAGGCCAAACCTCATCCTGAAGCCTGAGGCCCACTCGTAGTTGTCAGCGAGGGACCAGTGTAAGTACCCCATTACGTCAATGTCGTCGCTTATCGCCCTGTGAACCTGGTATACGTGCGAGACGAGGTAGTAGGGCCTCTGGTAATCGGCATCGTCAGCTATCCCGTTCTCCGTAACCAGCAGCCTGAGGTGGTACCTATCCCAGTACTCCTTGAGCACGTTGTAAAGGCCCTCTGGGTAGAACTCCCACCCGAAGTCGCTGCACGGCCTCCCCGCAGGGCTCACGGAGTTAGGCTCGCAGCCGTGGCCGTAGCCAGGCACTATCTCATAGACCTGGCCCCTTGCCCTAACAACCTGTCTCGTGTAGTAGTTAACCCCTATCCAGTCAAGCCTTCCCTTCAGGTCGTCTCTCTTCAAACCACCGAGCTCGCCCTCTACAACAGCGTCGAAGAAAGCCCACCTGTTGTCGAACTTGGCCCTCTCAGCTGCCTCCCTGTCGGCGTCTGTCAGGGGGGTGAAGTCAGAGTTGGCGTAAATTACGCCAACGGGCTTCTTAGCTATGGACTTGACGGCGTCGTACGCCCTGGCGTGCGCCTGCACAAGGTTGGCCATGGCCCTCCCAGCACAGTCAAGGCAAAGGTAGCCTGGCGGGAAGCCAGACTTGACGACGGCGTACCCTAGCCCCCACACTACGTTGGGCTCGTTCATTGTCGAGTACATGTAGACGAGGTCATCGAACTTCCAGGCTATGTAGGCAGTGTACTTCGCGAACTCAACGACAGTCCTGGCGTCAAGCCAGCCCGAGGGAGCTGATAGGTTTCCCTTCCTGATGGCGATAGGGTCATGGAGCCATGTGGGCAGAGGCCAGTGGTAGAGGTTCAGCACGAACGCTATGCCCCTTGAGGCGAGGTCTGAGAACATCTCGCGGTAGTGCTGAACGGCGTCCTTATTAGCGAGCGAGTCAAGTCGCCTTAAAGCGCTCTCGCTCACGTCCACGGTCCTGACCACGCCTTTCTCGACGTCGGCGCCCACGCTGACCTCAAAGGTGGGTTTTGGGAATATCCTGCTCCACTCGACCCCTATCCTAGCCATGTTCAGGCCCATGGAATGTGCGGAGCCGTGGAACTCCCTGTACCTAACCCAGTAGCCGGGCCCGTTCTCGGGGAAGTCGCCGCTTACGAGTCCGGCGGCTATGTTCTCAGGGTCATGGACCCAGACGAACCAGTCGCTTTTGGGGTCCTCCGTCCCAGGGAACCCCATCTCGGACTGGAAGCCCGCCTGCGACCACCCGAAGAAGAACCCCTTCGGGAACTTGACGCCCAACCCAGGCCTTATAGTGAAGCGCACTCCGAGAATAAATACCTAAGGCCTGAAAACAGGTTGGGAGACCTTAGAATAATAGTGTCGTCGCGTGAATGCCGTGAACAACGTTAAGCAAATGCTATCGCGACGGCGTAGGTTGCCGAGAACGTCATGGTCAGGTAAAACCTGAGCTTGACGGCCCTCCACGGCCGAACGACGCTAAACCCCCACACCTGTAACGTTGATATTATGGCGAGAGGAAGAGAGGTGAGGGGGGTTAGGCTCCAGGGCGCCCTGATGAGGGCCAACGGTGTCAAGACTGCCAGAAGGGCCATAGCCGCATAGAGCGACCTGGCCGCCTTCCGCCCGAGCCTGACCGCAAGGGTTCCCACCCCATGGGATCTGTCCCACTCAAGGTCCCTTATGTCATCTGCTAGCGCTACCGATGACGAGAGCAGTGCGACCGGGACGCCAAGCTCAAGGGGACGTAGGCTGAGACTGCCTGAGACGGTGTAGTAGGACCCCATCACCATCACGAGGGCGGCCAGGAACACGTCGACCTCACCGAGGCCCCTGTACTTAAGCTCGAGCGGCCTCCCGTTGTAGCCCCAGAGGAGGACAGCCCCTAGACCAAGGAAGGCCGGAAGGAGGGGCCTGGGCAGGATAACGGTCGCGATAACAACAAGCATGAAGCCGAACACAAGGAGGGAGACTCCAAGGCCCCTCACCTGGTCAAGGCTTAGGCCATACGTGAACACACTGTGCCCCCTCAGCCGTGCGGCCGGGGCGTCAGAGGTGTCATAGCCGTGCTTTGTATCAAAGTAGTCGTTGATCAGGTTCTCGGCTGCCTGAAACGAGGCAACCCCTATCGCGACTAGGGCTGTGAGGGCTATTGGGAGGGGTGCGAAGCCAGTCACGGAGGCCATGGCGGCCACCCCTCCGACTATTGCCCTTGAGACGCTGTTGAGGAGGGAGTACGGCCTCGTGGAGAGTAAGACCTCCCTTGCCCCTGGCCTCCTATAGGCCATACTCTCTCCACCTGCTATTCACGAGCTTCACCGTTTCCTCGTCCGACGTTAGGTCTTCAGGCGGCTCCCCGCCGATCTCGTCCCTCAGCTTCCTGGTCGCGTCTACGATGAGCTTCGCCCCGACCCTCCTCCTCGGGAGATACGAGACGTCAAGCTCATCGGCCGGAGCCTGGCTGACAATTATTACGTCCCTGGCTGGGTCAACTAACGCCGTGACAGCCCAGGTCACCTGGCCCACGTCCCTTGGGTTCACGTCGGCGTCGACGACGATAACTGCCTTAGTAAGCGAGAGCTGTCCTAAGCCGAGGAGGCCCATGGCGACCCTCACGGCCTGACCAGGCGTGGTCTTCCTGATCGAGACTATGGCGAGCCCCTGCACCCATCCAGCCTCCGGGAAGTGTATGTCGACAACTTCAGGGTAGAGGACCCTTATGAATGGCATGAACGCCCTCTCGGCAGCCAGCGCTATCACGGAGTCCTCCATCGGTGGCCTACCGACCACCGTCCCATAGTAGACAGGGTCTGGCCTGACGTAAGCCCTCTCAAGCTTGAAGGTAGGGAACGGCCTGTCCGGCCTGTCATAGAATCCGACGTGGTCACCGAAGGGCCCCTCCTGCCTCATGTCGTTGAGGTCTATATATCCCTCTAGCACAACCTCTGCGCTTGCTGGGACGGGCACGCCGTTCGGCAGCCTATAGACCTGGACGCCCTCCCCCCTTATCAGCCCGGCCAGCGCGTACTTGTCGAGCGGGTAGGGAGCCGGCATGGCGCCAGCGAGGAGCGTTCCAGGGTCAGCGCCGATGACAATGGCGGCCGGTATCCTGACCTGACCCCTGGAGGCGGCCCTTAGATGCTCTGCGTACCCCCTCTTGTAGGTCTGCCAGTGAACCACAGCCTCTGCTTCGCTGACTATCATGACCCTATAGACGCCAATGTTGACGGACTGCCCTAGCTCCCCGGCTTCAGGGTGGACAACGAGGGGATATGTAAGGTATCTCCCCCCGTCCTTAGGCCAGGCCTTGAAGGCCGGCAGGTCTGTGAGCTTCAGGTCATCCGACTCGAAGAAGCTCGGCTTGCCCTCGCGAGGGAGGGCGGCGGCTGCCCTCAGCACGCTAGTTACCTCACCCCTGACCGCGCTGAGGGGCGCTGAGACCCTGTCCCCAACCTCGTCGATTGAGCTCAGTCCAAGGGCAACCCTAAGGGCATCCTCGCAGCAGAATATGTTTGACGCGACCCTCCAGCCAGGGTGCCCCTTAACGTTCTCAAAGAGGAGGGCGGGCCCCCTGCCCCTCATGACCCTCCTTATGATCTCAGGTACCTCAAGGATAGGGGAGACCTCGGCCTTGACCCTCTTCAACATACCCCTTGACTCCAGGGCCTCTAGGTACCCCCTCAGGTCCCAGAACGGCATCACTCCCACCTGGCCACCGAGGCCAGCTCTCTGAGGACCCTGACCCTCTCATTAATTTCGAGCCCCCTAACATTGGCTGTTGCCGCGACCTTGCCCGGTTTGCCGGAGATTATCGTCGTGACGCTTGACACCTCAGCCGCCTCATCAATCTGGTGGCTCACGACTATTATTGCCTTCCCCCTGTCGGCAAGCCCGAGCAGCGCCTCGTTCGTTGACCTGACGGAGTATATGTCGAGGCCGGCATAGGGCTCGTCAAGCAAAAGCACGTCTGGGTCTGAAACGAGCGCCCTCGCGATAGCGGCCTTTCTCCTCGTCCCCCCGCTGACCTCCCTGGGGTACATGTAAAGGTACCTCTCGATTTTCAGCTCCTCAGCTACCTTAGACGCGGCCTTAATCGCCTCCTCGGTGCCGACACCAGCGAGCTCGAGCGGAAGCGTAACGTTCCTGACGACCGTCCTCCAAGGCAGGAGAGAGTCGCCCTGGGGGACGTAGGATACCTTGCCCTTGACGCTCACGTGACCTGAGTCAGGCCTCAGTATGCCGGCAATTATCTTTAGCAGTGTGGTCTTCCCGACGCCGTTTGGTCCAAGCACGGAGTGTACCTCTCCCTCCCTTACCTCAAGGCTCACCCCCTCGAGGACCTTGGTTCCATTGAAGGACTTGGAGACGTTCGATACGCTGACCATCACTCCAGCCATCTTCTTGACCACCTCTCAAGCGGCCCAAGTATGACAAGGTCTAGCAGTATCATCACGATTACGAGGAGCAGGGACCAGGCCTCGAAGGCCGAGTACTCATGGAGCTCGAAGAATAGGTAAAGGCCGTAACCTATGCCACCGGCTGTGCCGAAGGCCTCCGCTACAGGTGACGATATGAGCGCTACCCCTATGGCTGACCTGGTGCCCGCTACGAAGTACGGCACGGAGGCAGGGAGGTCAATGTAGGCCATCCTCCTCAGGCCCCTGAGGCGAAGGGCCTGTGAGAGGTCGCCGTACCTGGCCCTTGAGGCCCTCAGCCCCTCAAGCATTGATGTAATGAGAGGAGGGAAGGCCATGAGCGCGCTCACGAGCACAGGGACCAGCCTGCTCGAGAAGCCGAAGAGTATGAGGAGGGACAGGCTCCACGCTACGGGGGTGACGCTGTGAAGGACCTCCCTGACAGTGGAAACAACCGCCTCACCGAGCTCACCCATCTCGCAGACGACAAGGCCTAAAATGGAGGCGGCGGCCGCGACCGCATACCCCCCAAGCGCGTCTAGCAGGGTCAGCGAGAGGGCGACGGCGGCGGCCACCAAGTGGTTTCCCAGGTAGAAGATGGCCATCACCGGCCCTGGAATTAGGTTCAACGAAGCTATGGAGGCCCCCCACCAGGTGAGCACTACTATTATCGACCCAGCCACGTAGCCGATAATACTCCTGTGGGCCACTCAGCCCAGCCCCAGGGTCGCGCACGTTAGGACCCTAGAAGGACTTGGGGTTGTCGGTATCATGCCGGCCCTCTCTAGGTACTCCCACTCGCTCATGAGCTCCTGGAGCTCAGCCTGGGTTATGCAGAGCCCCGTCGGCGTGTCATTTGTCCTCATCCAGACCAGCTCTCCTACCTGAGGGGGCACGGCGTAAAACTTATAGAGTGCGTCAACGGCGAGCGTCTCATTGCGATCCCAGGCGTAGGCGGAGTCCGCGTGAACCTCAAGGGCTCTCACGAGGAGGGGCCTGTCACTGACGAGCTTTGATGTCGCGACCCACACCAGGAATGGGGCAGTTGGCTCGCCGGTCATTTCCTGCCAAAGCCGCTGGAAGGTGGCCAGGATCCTCATGTGGTACTTAAAGAGGGCAAGGGACAGCATCGGCTCCCAGACAACTCCAGCCTGCGCGGAGCCTGTCTCGACCGCGTCTATTACCTCACCTGGGGCGACGTTTACCACGTGAACCACGCTAGGCCCTGAGGCGTTGGGGGAGACCGTGAGGTTGTAGAGGTCCTTCATCATGACGACAAATAGGTAGTAGGTCCCCGTCCCCACAGGTATAGCAACCGTCTTCCCGGCCAGCTGGGCCGGTGACGCGATGGTCGAGTTCCCTGGCACTATTATCGCCTGGAAGAGCGGGTAGTCGACGGCTATTACATATGTGTCGTTGCTCCTGAGGATCGCTATCGCAGCGAGGTCAGCCGGCAGGATTGCGACCTCGACCTGGCCGCCAAGGAGGGCGTCGAGGAGGGAGGGGGTCAGCGAGTAGCCTACATAGTCATACTTAAGCGTCACGTTAGAGATTTCCGGGTCGTATCGGTACGCGTCAAAGGACGAGGGGCCAACCGAGATGCTGCCTACTGTGACAACCAGCTGGCCCGGCCTGATGAACGCGTATGCCAGGCCAGCCACCACAGCTATGACGATGACAGCTATCGCAGCTAGTGCGTAGGTCCTCAAGGGTCACGCCCTGGTGGCCTTAGAGGTCCAGATTTTAAGTTTTAACCACCAATCAGTGGTTAAAGACCTAAGGGTTACTTGCCCTGCGCGGCGCCATAGACTGGACGAGGGGCCCGACTAGGGGGTCCTCCAGCAGCGCTTGTGCTACGGTTTCCGCCTCAACACCTAGCTCTACAACCCTCGTCTTCCCATACCTCCCCCTGCTGACGACTCTCCCTGAGATTATGCCAAGCATGTCAAGCTCCCCCAGGACACCTGAGACCCTCCTGAGCGTCACCTCCTCAAGGCCCAGCGCCTTAACCAACGAGCGGTAGGCCTCATAGATGTCACCGGTGGTCGCGTACGTCCCTCCCCAGGCTGTAGACTTGAGGGCCGAGGCCAGGACGAGCTTGCTGTGGAGGGGAAGCGTCCTTACTATGTCCGTCACCTTGTCCCTCTCTATCTCCTGCCTTGCCCTCATGACGTGTTCCTCCCTCACCTTGTCGGCCCCCTGCCTCTCTGCGATCTCGCCAGCCACCCTCAGGAGGTCAAGGGCCCTCCTGGCGTCACCATGCTCCCTGGCCGCAAGGGCCGCGCAGAGGGGTATGACGCCCTCGTCGAGGGCTCCCTCGTTAAATGCGAGGGAGGCCCTCTGGTTCAGTATATCCCTGAGCTGGTCTGCGTTGTAGGGCGAGAACACGAGTGTCTGCTCTCCTAGGCTGCTCTTGACCCTGGGGTCAAGCATGTCAGCGACCCTCGCGCTATTGGTTATGCCGATCAGGGACACCCTTGCCCTCCCCAGGTGCTCGTTGACCCTTGTGAGGTCGTAAAGTACGTCGTCCCCCTTCCTCACAAGGAAGTCTATTTCGTCAAGCACAACGATGTAGACGCCATCTGACCTCGAGAGCCTCCTGACGACCCTCGAGAAGAGCTCGCCTATTGAAAGCCCGGTGAAGGGGACCCTGAGGCCTAGCTGCTCGGCTACGTCGGCCAGGACTTTGTATGGGGTCTCCCTCTGTCTGGCGTTTACGTAGACCGACTGGACGCTAGCCCCCTTCTGCCTCGCGAGGTCCTGGAGCCTCCTAAGCACGTACTTTGTAACGGCGGTCTTACCTGTGCCGGTCAGGCCGTATATGAAGACGTTGCTGGGCCTCTCCCCCCTAAGCGCAGGCGCTACCAGCTCGGCCAGCCTCCTAATCTCCTGGTCCCTGTGGGGCAGCTCCAGCGGCACGTAGTCAGGAAGCAGGACCTCCCTATCCCTGAATAGCCTCGTCTTAGCCGCCGCCTCGAGTATCTTGTCGAGTTCGTCCAATTGACGCACCCGTACCAGAGGAAATCTTGGACAGCGGCGGGGTTGGGGAGGTGAGGCTGTGTTAGGGGCCCTCACCCCTAATATAGAGTCCTCACCCGAAGTCTCAACGCTTTTAATCCTCGCCTACAATTGTGCCCCGGGCCCAGTGGGCCGGTAGCTCAGCTGGAAGAGCGCTCGGTTGGCATCCGAGAGGTCCCGGGTTCAAGTCCCGGCCGGTCCACCAGGGCCTCATCAGTCAAAGTCCTCCTGGCCGAAGGCATTGAAAAGCTGTATCGAGCGAAGACGCTTTTTCTAGCCAATACGTAATAGGCGACAAGGTAACATGGTAGAGACTGACCACCTTTTGCTCTCGATCAATAGAATTCCAAGCCTCCTAGATATAGCAGGTCGATCTACTTAATTGCGATATATTTTAAACATACCTAATTTATATGTAGTTAATGAACTTTTGGTTGTTTCAAGCAGAAACTGATCATTTTAAGCGAAAGAAATAATTAAATACTTAATAACATAAATAACTTTTAATGATTTAAATATATCTTTTTTTGGAAAACTTTATAAGTTTGAACAGAAACTTCAAAAACCTTTGAGGGACCCGAGGATGGCGAGAACTAGCCTCCCCGGCGTGACCCCTGAGGAGGAGAGGAGGGACAGGCGGGCCTACTGGGCCATCTCTGCCGCCCTCATGGTCCTCGCCCTCATACTTCTCGGCCTCGGCTTCTACTACCAGCTTGATCTTCATCACCAGCCAGCCCCTCTGCTTCTCGGCATCCTAGCCGGCATAACGCTGGCGACGCCGCTAGAGATCTGGAACTGGGGAGACCCAGACATAGTCTGGAGGTAATGGCGTTCCAGGACCGCTTCCTTATGGTGTGCTTCGGGTTCGCGATAGGCCTAGGCGCTCTACTGCTCTATGGCTTCTACATGATACCCGGTACGGCGCCGCACTTCGGCATTAAGGCCTTCTTCGTCCCAGGAATAGTCGTCGGCGGCCTGCTGTTCGGCATAGGCGTTGGCCTTTCAGGCTACTTCCCAGGCCTCATCTGGATAGCGCTCGGGCAGGGCCGCAGTCTATGCCGTGATAGGCGGCCTGCTCGGCGCCCTAACCTGGTCACTGATCTTCGGGGCAGCCAGGGGGTTCTTCTGGAACACCCTCAACTTCGGACCAATAACCTGGGCCACACTGGCTGGCTTCACCCTTTCTGACAGGCTCGGCTACTTCGTAGTCGCAGTCGTGTTCTTCATTATAATGTTCAGCCTGTTCCTCTTCCTGCCCAGGTACCCGGGCCAGTCCGTCAGGCAGTCGTGCGGCTACCACATCTCTGGCAAGAGCAAGGAGTCCACGGTCTGGGAGGAGGTAGTGGCCGAGGATATGAGGAAGTACCCAAAGGCCAACAAGTTCATAACAGTCCTTACAAATGAGAGCAGCATAAGGAACTCCAGGTCAATAATTGTGCTCGGCCTTGCATTCACCATTACCGCAGTCGCTGTGATATACCTGAGGCAGATCTTCGGCGAGTCCACTACCTACGCATGGATCTGGGCCCAGATAGCGTATGCTGTCAACCCCAAGTGGGCCGCTGCTAACCCCTACTGGCAGCTCTTTGGCGGCCTCGGCTTCAAGAACGGCGTGCCCTATGACAGGCCTTTCAGCGAGATAGGCTGGGAGCCCATCAGCGACCTCGGCACCTTCATTGGGGCCCTGATAAGCTCAGTGCTAGTCAGCAGGAGGTTCCTGGCATTCAGGAGGCAAGTGCCTAGCTTGTGGGCCAGGAGGTTTGGCGACAGCGAGCTGAAGAGGGCCGTCGGGAGCTTCCTCGGCGCCTACCTGGTGCTCTTCGGGGCGAGGATGGCGAACGGCTGCGCCTCCGGCCACATACTAAGTGGAAACCTGCAGATGGCCATCTCAAGCTTCGTCTTCATGATATTCGTGATGATCGGCGCCTGGGTAACGCTCTACGGCGTCCTTGGCCTTAAGATCAACAAGTGGGGGTTTAGGAAGTAAAGGCCCCGGCCTTTAATTCTTTTTTAACTTAACCTTTGTAATAAAGCGTAAGGGCACCGAGCCCACAGGGAAACACGCGATGTCAGCAGGCGGGGTGAACACGAGGATACTCAAGATAGACCCTGAGAGTGTTGACCTTGAGCTCGTCAGGGAGGCGGCAGACGTAATAAGGAGAGGCGGTATCGTCGCGTTCCCCACGGAGACCGTCTACGGCCTGGGGGCCGACGCTTACAACCGAGAGGCCGCTAAGAAGGTGTTCGTAGCTAAGGGTAGGCCTATGGACAACCCTCTAATAGTCCACATCTCTTACCTAGGCCAGCTCTATGAAGTGGCCTCTGAGGTCCCTGACTTCGTCGAGAGGCTGGCAAAGAGGTTCTGGCCAGGCCCCTTAACGCTTGTCCTCAGGAAGACGCCGAGGGTCCCACCTGAGGTCACGGCTGGGAGGGGAACTGTGGCTGTAAGGATGCCGGCACACCCCGTAGCCTTGGCCCTCATCAGGGAGAGCGGCGCGCCGATAGGGGCCCCCAGCGCGAACCTGGCGGGCAGGCCATCACCCACCACTGGGGAGCACGTGTTGAGGGACCTCTACGGTAGGGCTGACGTTATAATTGACTCAGGTGAGACGCTTTACGGGGTCGAGTCAACAATAGTTGACGTGACCAAGGACCCGCCCGTCCTGCTGAGGCCCGGAGCTATGCCGCTTGAGGAGGTCGAGAGGGAGCTGGGGAAGTTTGTCGTGGTCCCTCCCTTCGCGAGGGGGCTCGGTGATGCCGACGTTGCGTTGGCCCCGGGAACGAAGTATAGGCACTACGCGCCCCTCAAGAGGGTTACAGTTGTGGAGGGCGACTACAACGACCTGGAGGCCTACGCTAAAAGGGCAGCCACCGTCGTCAGGGCTGCCGTCGAGAGGGGGTCAAGGCCTATCATGCTCTGCTCCTCAGAAACCGAGCCGATCTACAGGGAGAACGGCATAAGGACGATCGTTCTGGGTCCCAGGACGAACCCATTCATAATAGCCAGGAACCTGTTCAAGTCCCTCAGGCTAATCGACGACTTGCTTGACGTTGATGAGGCCTTCGCCGAGGGCTATGAGGAGAGAGGGCTTGGACTAGCCATAATGAATAGGCTTAGGAAGGCCAGCGGGTTCTGCACGGTGAGGGTGTGAGGTCAGATCTGCACCTCCTCAGGAGCCATCCTGGACCTCCTGTAGATGACGAACCCTAGGCCTGCGGCAGCTGCTGTGGCGCCAACGGCCCCGCCCACGACGATGAGCCTCCGCAGGGGTAGGACCCTCTTGGGTGGCGAGTAAGGGGTGAGCGGGACAAGCACGTTGAGCGTGGCCCCCGCAGAAAGCGAGACGTACTTTGTGGCATTGACGTAGCCTGGGGCGCTGACCCTTACCATGTATATGCCTGGCTTCAGGCTGAGCGAGAGGCTCCCTATGTGGCTCGCTATCATGGTGCCGTTCTCGAAAAGGATCGAGACGTTCGCGTAGGGGACGTTGGAGTAGGCCGTGAGGATGCCGACCAAGCTAATAGGTGGAGGCGTGACGTTGTAGGGGTAAAGGCCCGGTGACTTGAGGGTGACGACCTTGGACAGCGGCGCCCTCCCGCTCACGGTGGTAGATGAAGCTATTGTGTATGTGCCGGGGGTCACGGCCACGTACTGGGGTATCCCAGGGGTGACGTTCAGAGTGGTGATGGGACCCGAGGCAGTCGCTATGACCACAGTTGCTGGAAGTGCGCTGACCAGTTCAAGTACGGGCAGCCTCAGGGTGCAGTTGTACGTTAACACCTCACTTCCTGGCAGGAATGTGGTCTCCGTTGTAGTGACAGAGCAGTAATTTAGTGGGGAGGTCGACGTTATCGTGATTACGTAAGGTACCCCGGCGGTGAGCTGAATAGTCTTATTGACGTACCAAGTTACAGAGCTCCCATTGACATCTGCCGTTACGTAATTGACTGGTATTGGTGAAACGACGTGAAGGGAGACGTTGGCGACAAGGGGGACAGGCGTGAGGGAGAGCGTGAGGGGGCCCGTCAGGTGAACTATCGTCGTGCTAGGTATCGTATACGGCCTGTACGCCGTTATGTTAAGGGTCGCGCCGTAAGGGGCATAGGCTACAGCGGAGCCGACCCCTGCCAGCGTGTTGTTTACGTATATGTACGTCATCGGCGTGCTGAGGACTGTAATGGAGAGCTCTGACTCCATGAGCTGGGTCAGGTTAATTATGGTGAGGGCTCCTGTGTGGGAGTCGAACACAGCTATTGAGTCAGGGCCCAGGGGGTACACTGGGAGGCTAGGCGCGTCAAGGAGCACGTACTGGGCGCCCGTCTGCAGGTCGTCTAGAACGTAGTTACCGCTTGGGGTCCTATAGACCACCGTTAGCCCATTTACGGCGCCTGACAGCCTCTGGACCTCAATCGGTATTGTGATAGGATCCGCCTCGATGTAGCCTGAGTTGCCGCCGAAGGAGTAGACCACCGAGACTCCAGTACCTACGTCAATCAACCTGAGCGCGGCCTGGAACGAAGTGACGCCCGATGGGCCAAAGATGTAGAACGTGCCGTTACCCGGTGCGCCGGGCCCCTCGACAACAACGTAGTACCTGCCCCCCAGCTCGTATGGGCTGAGCACAAGCGGCACGTAGCTGATCAGGGCAGGGTATGAGGCAACCTCGGCCCCCTGGTAGTTGAACACGAATATCGTGCCGTTAGCGTAAAGGGCGACCCCTGCCGGGCCTAGTCCCCCGTAGAGCCATGACCCGGGAATCTCGAGCTCCTCGCCGCTCTCGGTCATCACCTCAGCGTAACTGGGCCTCAGCAGTAGGAGGCCGCCATCGCCTGAGGACACGGAGTCTACACCGGTAATGGTCTCGAGCCCGGCCAGTGATGAGGGGAACACCAGCACAACTGGCTTGCTAGGGTAGGTGACGTTAAACGGGAAGGCCTCGTAGCCTCCCATGAGCTGGATGCTCATGCCTGTCATCTCGAGAACCGAGGGGGAGGGGAGCGCGTACGAGCCAGGTGCCAGCGAGATCTTAACGTAGTAGTTTCCAACCTCTAGATATCCCGACACGCTCACCCCTGCTTCAAGCTGCGTCGGGAATAGCGGGTACAGCATGGTCCTTGAGCCCTGGTCCGTCATAACGGCTAGTTGGCCAAGCGTTCCTATGGCGTACCCTGGCACTGGAACCCATGAGCCATGGATGTAAACATATGTGGTGTTAAGGAGGTAGGCGTAATAGCCTACCGGCGTCATGTTCACGTTGCCGAGGACATTAATGAGTGGGGGGTACTGTAGTTCGACGAGCGCCACGCCAACGTCGGTGAGACCTATCACGTAGTTGGGGTTAGCCACGTACATCTTTGAGAAGTCAATTGGTATGCTGTACGACGCGGTGAGCGTGGGTCTGGAGTATGGAACCACGGTAAACTCGAACAGGGTTCCATTCGAGGCCTGTACGAAGACCTGAGAGCCGTTCACGAAGCCTGAGGGATACCCTGACGATATAGAGAGCGGGACAATGGCTGAGACCGGGAACTCGAGCTCGAATGTGCCGTTAGCGGGCTGGTAAAGCAGCACCTCAGGTACTCCGGTGTTGACGGTGAATGAGATCGGATCAGATAGGGGCGGCGGAAGGATAGCGTAGTCCTGGCCCGGGGCTATTACCACGACTGTGCCATTGACGAAGTAGGCCGCGCTGTCCCCGAAGACCCCTATCAAGCTCCTGAGCGCAAGCTCGGCGAACTTGACAACGGATGGAGTCGAGCTGGTCGAGATCAGGTACGCACCGTTAAGCCCTACTACGAGTATATAGCCCTGTGAGCAGGACGCCTTTACAGCGACGTCACCTGGCCACAGGGAGTATGCCGAACCGGTCTGAAGGTTGACGAGCCCATTGGCCTCAACAAGGTAGGGGTAACAGAGCAGAACGCCGCCCTCTCCAACCGAGAGGGGCTGCGGCGCCGCACTGTCGATCGCGTGGGCCGAGGCGCCGGCAAACGTGACGAAGCCAAGGGAGCTGATAACAAGTACCGCGATCAACGCAACGAGCGGGGGACCCCTAAGGCTCAACCTGCATCGCTAAGTAACAATGGACAGAGCGATCTAATGTAGTTTGTCTTGCTTCCCGCAGCCCTATCTAAGTCTGATAGGCCCCTCACGGTCTTACCGCCTCGGCTAGGCAAGCGACTCCCAGAAGTCAAGCTCATATTGCTGGACCGCCCTGACGACGAACCAGTACCTGTCCCTATCATAGTACCTCAGCGCTATTTCCTCGGCCAGGCGCTCCTCGTCCCTGTCAAGGCCCCTGCACCTGAGGAACTCGACACCTTCGATGCCATTGGACTGGCCCCAGTCGGCGAGCCTGGAGGTGTTAGCGCAGAAGGTTGGGAAGTTAACTATGACGACGGACGCGAGGTCGCCAAGCGTCCCGCTCAGCGCGAGCCATGACAGGTACTGCGAGTAGCCTAGCGCCCTTGGGGGTACATCGTTTAACCGGGGGGTTACACCTAGGGCAGTGGCAAGCTTCCTTATGTTGCTGATCCATCGAGGCCCAGACCCTGTAACTCTTGACACGAAATCTATCTCGTCGATCTCGTAGGCCCTCTCGGCAATATGGAGCAGGGCCCTATAGTCATAGGGGGCAATGAAGCTCTCGTACCCCACGAACCTCCTCAGCACATCAATGCTGGGGCTCTGAACGGCCCTCGCGCCCAGAACCCTCTGGGTCAGATCATAGGCCATCAACCTGAGCTCGTCGGCTAGCCCCACCGAAAGCCCCCATTAAGAGCCTCAGTCCCCTATTTTACGGCCAGCCGTAGGTAGACACTGAGGCCATGGTTCACATAGAGAGAAGGGATTGGATGATAGCCCTTCTGCCCTTTAACTTAGCCATGGGTCCACTTGGCACACTGGTTACGCTGGAAGTAGTCGAGCTCAGGGGAGGGGCTGTCTCAGTGTCGTACGCTATGTCAGCAGGCACGGCCGCAGGAATAATCGCGTCCCTGCTCTGGGGGTTCGCACTTGACAGGTACGACAGGAGAAGCGTTCTCCTTCTTGGCCTAGCCGGCACCGCCTCGTTCCTAGCCCTGCTCTCCTTTGCGTCATCCATACCTGCTGTGGTCTCTTACTATGCAGCTGCCTCCCTCTTCTCGTCAGCGGTTGGGATGGCGGTGAGCGTCCTGATAATGGACACCTACGAGAAGAGGTCATGGGGCGTTGCCTATTCCAGGTACAACTACCTTTCGTCCATAGGCTACCTGACGGGCGACGCTGCCTCGGCCGCGGCAGCCCCGCTGCTAGGATTAAGGGGGCTCATAATTATCACGGCAGTAGCCTCAGCCGCGTCCCTTGGCTGGGCGGTGGCCTCCATCCCAAGGTCACCTCTAAGGTTTGAGAGGGAGTCACTGCTACACGTAATTGAGGCCTTCCTCCTGAGGCTTAGGCTTGTGCCTACCTTCTTCCTTAGGCTTCCATCGAGGAACACCTTCAAGCCCCTGAGGCTCCTGAAGCTAGGCAGGAGCCCGGCCGCGTACGTGCCTCTCCTTTACGTGGGGGTGACGCTCTTTTACATCTCCTCAGGCGTCTTCAACACGCTTTACCCCTACGGTCTCAAGGTGCTGGGTCTCAGCAGCTCGCAGGTCTTCATAGTAATCTCCGCCGGCATGGCGGCGCAGATAGCTGGGTTCTGGCTCTCGCCGAGGCTCATATCGTGGTCAGGCGGCAACGCCCAGGCCTCCGTTAGGTCGCTTGTTGCGAGGGGGTCCTCCTACATAGCGATTGGGCTCTCGACGGCCCTCGCGGACAGCAAGGGCGTCCTCATCCTGACGGGGCTCACCTTCTACCCTCTGGCGGCCGGCATAGCCTTCGCGACCTTCTTCACTGCCTCAAACGTCATGGTGTTCGAGGTGCTGAAGGGGACAAGGGAGGGCAGGGGCCTCGGCCTTTACAGCTCCCTGACGGGCACCTCATACTTCGCCGGCTCCCTCACCTCTGGCTACCTTGCCAAGTACATAGGCATCGGCTGGACCTACGTAACGGCAGGCGGCCTGCTGGCGGGTTCGGCGTACATCTTCAGTGAGCTGTCCAATATGTCGCCATGAGGGCGTCAGAGAAGAGCGCTCACGTCATCTAATCCGTGGACGGCTCCTCATCACCCGCACTCGTGGGCCTTTCAAGGTGCCTGGAGCGGGCCCACGCCTCATACCAAGGCTCTCTGAGGCTCCCCACGGTCACGGGGGCGACCCTTGAAATCCTCTCTATGAGAGCCCTAACCTTCCAAAGCGGGGGCTCAGGGAGCCTGGAGTTCCAGTTGTCATAGCCCATGTGTATGGTGACTGGGGCTATCTCCTCTATCCACCTGGCGAGCACGTCGGGGTCGAAGTCCATGACAGGCTCAACGGAGACGTACTTCCTTGGCCAGTCGAGGTCCCTTAGCGCCCTGTACCTCTCGCTCGGCGGGGGAGCCCGGCTCACAGACCTAGCCAGGTCGTCCCTGTTGGTCTCAACCGTTGCCCCGAGGATGGAGCTGGAGGGAAAGAGTGATAGAAATAGGCGGTACCTGGCCGGGTTCTTGGTTAGGAATAGGTATTTGGCGGGGCTATCCCTGGCCTTTCTCAAAACGGCCTCAATCCACCTGTCCGGCACACCGTCGCTGAATAGATCCCCCATGTCCACCACGAACACGAAGTCCCTGGCCGTGAACCTTGCCTTCAAAAGGTCTTCATGGTGGAGCGTTGGGCTGAAGCCGTGCCTGTACTTCGGCACGTCCTTCAGCTTCGCCTCTATTAACTTCATTGCGTAGCAGTAGGAGCACCTGTGGGTGCAGCCCGTTACTGGGTTCCAGGTCTTAGTCAGCCTTAGGGGCCTCCTGTCGGCTGGTGCGAGGGGGAAGCTCAAGGTATCACCTCGGTCGAGTCCTCGGTCGGGTCATAACGCAGCTCATCGCGTCTGATGGCCCCTTCCACAATTAGCTTCTCAACCCCAGGGGCTATAGAGAGAACGGTCCGCAGGTACTCCTTGGTTACCTCATCGATAGCCCTCCAGCCGTCCTCGCCCCACAGCCTCTCAACCTGGGCGTAGAGGCACCTGCCCCCACAATATCTCCTGAAGAGGCATTCTTTACATTCAGGGGCGAGGTAAGGCCCCATTAACTTGAGGCCCTTGTTCAGGTCCCCTAGCACGGCCCATCGCTCACTCACTGCAATTGGACACGCGAGTATCCTTCCGTCGGTGCTCACCGCGACGCTCCTGTGGCCGGCGCCGCACGGCGATCCCTCATAGCCCTCAAAGAAGTGGGCGCTTAGCACGCCAAGAATTGGGATAATCTTCAGAACCTTCCCTCTCCTCAGCTCCCTCAGAAATAGGTCAACAAGCCTTCTAATGCCAGGCAGGTAGCTGCCCCATGCCCACCTCTCGAAGTCCCATCTCTTGCTCCAGACGACGTCAAGCTGCCAGTGAACCTTGTCGAACAGGCCAAGGCTAAGGAGGTGGGTCACGTCCTCATAGATGTTAGTGTCCACGGTCACGGTCATTCTGGCGATCGTCTCGACGCCAAGCCCCTTCAGCCTCCTAGCAGCGTCAAGAACCCTCCTGTATACCCCCTTACCCCTGTGCCTGTCCGTGACTTCCTCCCTTCCATCGATTGAGAGCAGGGCCACGTGCATTTTCCCCCAATATTCGTCAGGAAGGGACCTGTGGAGCAGGCCGTTGGTCTGGATTCCAAACCTCCTCACTCTGACGTTGTCCATCACCCACATTATGAAGGAGGGGTTCATGAGAGGCTCACCGCCGTAGAAGATCACTGTGGCCTCAGGGTCAGACTCTACCAGGGCCTTGAGCCTCTGTGGGTCATATGTGATCCTGTGGGGCACCACCCTCGGTGGAAACGACCCCCCGCAGTAGTCGCAGCGAAGGTTGCAGGCTCCCGTCGTGAACACCAGCCAGAGCACAGCCTTCCTGCCCAGCCTCCCTTAGCTTGCGAGGAGTTTTCAAGTGAGCGTTAAGGGCAGGGGCCCAGCGTATAACGCTCAGCCAGCAACGGTGGCTAGGGACTGACATGGCCCACAGCTTCGTTAGGGTCGGGCCCTTCAAGGTCTCAATACTGGCAGCTGACAGCATGGGGGTCAGGAGCCTCGCGACGCTTGTCGACGCCTGCGGAACCATCATTGGCCTTGACCTTGGCGCCTCCCTCGCCCCCAGGAGGTATGGCCTACCTCCTCACCAGCTTGAGCTTCAGGCCCTGGACAGTGCCATGGGCTCGATAAGGGATGCCATAAGGGACGCCGAGGCCATAACCATAACTCACTACCACTACGACCACTTCGTGAGGGACGAACCTGAGCTCTATACAGGCAAGAGGCTGTTCGTGAAGCACCCCACCCAGGACATAAATTGGAGCCAGAGGCTCAGGGCCAGGAGGTTCCTTCTTCAGCAGGGAGTTGAGAAGAACGCCTCCGTCTCCTACGCCGACTCATCGTCGTTCAGCGTGGGTAGCGCGAGTCTCGAGTTCTCCGAGCCGGTCTGGCACGGCGAGCCCGGCACGCCTGTCGGGAAGGTTTTAATGGTCAGGGTCTCGTGCGGGAATGAGCACGTGATCTTCGCAAGTGACGTCCAGGGCCCCGCAGACCCAGCAGCCATATCGAGGCTGACCTCATGGGCAGGGGCCAGAATTCTAATCCTCAGCGGTCCCCCGACATACTTCGCGGGCTTCAAGGTTCCATTCGAGGCCGTCCAGGCGGGGCTTGAAGGGCTAAAGCAGTTGATAAGGTCAAGGGTGGCCGAGACAATTGTAGTCGATCACCACCTGCTAAGGGACCTCAACTTCGCGGACAGGCTAAGGGAGCACTACGAGCTCGCCAGGGCCTTCGGCGTCAGGCTCGTTAACGCGGCGGAGCTGATGGGCGTTGAGCTGAGCCAGCTTGAGGCCCACAGGAAGCACCTGTGGGGAAAGGGCGGCGAGGGCGCCGAGGGGGAGGAGGACTATGAGTGAGACGCTGCTGAGGCAATTCTCTCCAGCGCTTCGCGGGCCCCCTTCATGAAGTGGCCCCTCATCAACGGCTCCAGGAGCCTGAAGAGACCGTTGCCCCTCACAGACCACCGCGTGATCAGTTCCTCGCTCCTAACCTCAATTATTACGACACCGGTTATGGGTTCCCTGAGGTATTCGATCCTCAGGGACCTGGTGTTATCGTCAACGTGGGCCCTGGCGACCCCCCTGTCGCCGGGCCCCGGGAAGGCGAACCTTATGTAGAGCTCATGGTCAGGGCCGTTGGAGCTAACCACCCTGACCTCCCTGTGCCCCCTCCAGAACCTTGGTATAGCGCTGACGTCCCTGACTAGCGGCCACACGCTTTCCTCACCAGGGCCTGAAAGGGGTCTCCTGAGCTCAAACTCCATCATAGTCATGATTACCGAATAGGCTCTCAGCTCTAAAGCCTTTTCGGAGGCAACATAATTAATGTTCCTGGTCCTTGAGAAGCGCGAGTGATGATAGGGGCAGGGTCCCCTGACGTAAGAATGAGGAGGCCTACCGATCGCTGAGGTGTCGCGCTTGGGGAAAATAGTGATCA
>JBMFIT010000004.1:0-41055 GCA_049974445.1 Acidilobus sp. | reverse complement strand
CCCGCAGCCCCTGCCTCTACCACCTCCCTCCCCTTACTGAAGACTAGGACCCTTGGCTTTGGGGGCCTCGGGTTGTCAGGCAACAGCGCAACGGAGGCAGTGGAAAGGGCGAGCCCCAGTAGCCCAGCGATGAAGGTGCCGAACCTCCAACCCAGGATCCCGTCGATAAGCCCCCAGGCCAGCGCGCCCGCGCCGCCCAGCTCAAAGGCGGCGTTGTAGAGGCCCATGAGGGCGGTCGTGTCAGCTGCGCCTATGCGAACAAGGTAGTAGCCCGCTGGCGAGAAGAACAAGCCAACCCCTGCACCGGCTACGAGCCTCAGCAGAACCGCCTGCCATGCGCCCCTGCTCAGGGCAACCAGCATGTCGGACGCGGACAGTATTGAGAACCCTAAAACGAAGGCATTCCTGGCGCCAAGGAAGGACGAGGCCTCGGCCCCAACTAGCTGGAAGGCGGCCGCCCCGGCTATGAATGCGAAGGGGAGGACGCCGGCTAACCACCGTGGCGCGGAGCCCGCGCTGATGAGTGCCGCAACTGCCGGGGCCAGCACGAACCACTGAAGAGAATACACGGCCCTGTCTAGCAGGACCATGGAGACCTGCGCCCTATTTCCCACGCTCATCCACCCGATATAGAGACGAAGATAGCGTCAGAGTCCCTGAGAGCCTCCTCAAGTGAGCAGCCCTCCCAAGGTTCCGAGAGCCTCTCTGCTATCCTTCGCTTAACCTCCTCACCCAGCACTGCCTCCGCCGTTGCGAAAAGGCTGGCCTCCTCCCATTCTATGTGCCTAGCCAGGAGTGAGGAGACCTTGCCCGCTAGGTCATAAGCCGCCTGTAGGTCGCCTGAGGTCATGGCGTCCTTGAGGGCCTGGGACAGACTTAGAAAATCCCTGTGCTCTTCAACGGCGGAGCTTACGAGTTCCTGAGCAAACGGCTCAACCGCCGGGAAAACTATGGCTTCCTCCCTGGCATGGTGGCACTTGGCCACAAAGTCAAGGAGCCTGAGGAGGGCACTGGTGAAGTCCTCGTCGATCGTGGCGTTCGACCCCAGCCTTATGGACAGCCACTGGAGGGCCGAGGAGAGCCTCTTGATGACCTGGTGCTCCTCTAAGAGCTCTTCCAGGGCAGAGGTCAACTAGTTGGCCCAAGGGTCTGATTATGCGAGGGTTAATATACGACGCTCTACACGCACATAAGCGGCGCCGGTCTTGGTGTGGTACGGCTACAAGGGCAGGATCTTAAGGGTCGACCTAAGTTCTGGTAAGGTAGCAGTTGATGAGTTAAGGCCTGACTACGCCAAGTTGTACATAGGTGGCCTAGGCTACGCGGCAAAGATCTTGTGGGACGAGCTAGTCCCGGGCGTCGACCCCCTTTCCCCCGATAACATCCTCATAGCGACGACAGGCCCGATGACAGGGACCCTTGCCCCCGGCTCAGGCAACATATTCTGGGCATTCAAGTCTCCTCAAACTGGGGCGTGGGGGGAGACAAGATCAGGTGGCAAGTTTGGGGCTTGGCTGAAGTACAGCGGGTTTGACATGGTTCTCATAAGGGGGAGGGCGGCCGAGCCGGTTTACCTCTACCTTGAGGGAGGGAGGGCCGAGATAAGGAGCGCTAAGAGGTACTGGGGCATGACAGTCCACGAGGTCACTGACGCCCTGAGGGAGGACACAGGGGCTAGGGGGGCCTCCGTCGCAGCTATCGGGCCTGGGGGCGAGAACCTAGTAAGGTTCGCCGCCATCGTCAACGACTACGACAGGGCCGCTGGAAGGACGGGCGGCGGGGCTGTCATGGGGTCAAAGAACCTGAAGGCCGTAGTGGCCGCTGGCGGCGAAGGGGTTTCTGTCTATGATCCAGAGGCCTTCTTCGCGTCGGCCCTTGAGTCCCAGCGGGGCATTAAGGCCGACCCAGGGCAGAGAGCCACTGGCGAGCATGGCACAATAGGCGGCCTCCTTGGCCTCAATGCGATGGGGGGCCTTCCGACGGCTAACTTCTCGACGGGATACTTTGAGGGCGCCTATAAGATATCGCACGAGACGCTGGAGAGAAACTACATGTTAAAGCGCAGGGCCTGCCACTCCTGTGTAATAGGATGTTCTAGATACAGTTACGTAGCAGCTGGGCCCTTCGCGACCCCGCCCAGTGAGGGTCCTGAATATGAAACCACAGACATGAATGGAGCGATGCCGATGATAGATAACATGGAAGCCGTCATAAGGGTGAACTGGCTCGCTAGCAATTACGGCCTTGACACGATATCACTTGGTCACACGATCTCGTGGGCGATAGAGGCCTACCAGAAGGGGCTCATAACTAAGGAGGATACGGGAGGCCTTGAGCTTAAATGGAATGACCCCATCACATATGTGCAGCTTGTAGATATGATAGCTTACAGGAGGGGTTTTGGCAAGCTCCTCGCGGAGGGAAGCTATAGGGCAGCCAAGGCCCTTGGAAGAGGCACCGAGGACCTGGTAAATCACGTCAAGGGCCTTGAGCTCCCAGCGCATGACCCCAGGGTCGAGTCAAAGATTCTCGCAATCCAATACGCGTTAATGCCCAGGGGAGGATGCCACGTCCACCCGCTTTATCCGCCTTATGACATGATGCAGGTCGACCCTGGCCTCAAGGACTATGGCCTGCCATGGCCTTTGCCCGACAGGCTCGCTGAGGCTGGGGTAAGGAAGGGCGTGGCATACAAGGTTCTGGCCTCGTTCGGCGAGGCCTTCAACAACCTTGGCTACTGCATATTCTACTCAATAGGGCCTGAGAGCGGCGTACTGAACCCGAGGAGGCTGGCAAAGCTCTACACGGCTTTGACGGGAATCGAGACCACCCCGCAGCAGGTGCTTGAGGCCGGCGAGAGGACGTGGCAGCTCAAGAAGGCCTTTAACGTGAGGGAGGGCTTTACGAGAGAGCATGATAGGCTGCCCAAGCGCATGGTGACTCCCATTCTGTCAGGCCCCGCAAAGGGGCTAAAGGTTGAGAACCCAGAGAGCCTTGTCGACGAGGCCTATGACGCATTTGGCTGGGACAAGAAAACCGGTTACATAAGGAGGTCCACCCTGTTAAGGCTTGGGCTCGACGACGTTGCTAAGCAGCTTGGGGCTATAGGGAAGTTGGCAGATTAGACCATGGAGGAGTGCACCCCATTCATAAAGGAGCACGTCGTCGAGGTCTGCAGAGATGAGTGCGCAGAGAGGTCAATTGGGCCTGACGGCTTCAGGGCCTGTGTTGAGGCCTGCGTCGAGGATCTGAAGCAGAGGTGCTCTAAAGCCTAGATACCAGGTCATAAATCTTTAGCCCGCTGCCCGTTAGGGGAACGACCGCCCCATCAAGGTCAAACCCGTTATCGTAGAGCAGCTTGGCCGCGGCGTAGGCCGTTGCTGAGGTGGGCTCGGTCATGAACCCCATAGACCAGAGCTCCTTCGTCGCGACTGCTATCTCAGGGTCGGACACGAGTACAAGGCCGCCACCGCTCTCCTTGACTGCGTTCGCGGCTTCCTGCGCCCTTGGGGCCTCCCTGAGTATAAGCCCATCTGCCAGAGACGACTCCCTTGAGGCGCCGACAGCTACCGGGGTGATGTACCTTGAGAGGGAGGGGTTGGAGGTACCCTGTACGGCATATAGCCTTGGCCTTTTCCTTGAGCCAAGCCATATGCCAAGGAGCAGCGAGAAGCTGGCTGATGGCACTATGACTGACCTGATGTCATCAGGAAGCTCCTCACCGAATGACTTCATTCCCTCAAGGAAGAAGGCGCTCCTGGCGTGAGAGACGTAGAAGCAGGATGAGGAGGAGTCCTCCGCGTACCTGATGGCGTCCTCCCTCGTGGGTAGCTCAACAACTTTAGCCCCCAGGGCCTTAAGAAGCTGCCTCTTACCTGGCGGCGCAGTCATGGGGAGCGCGATCCTGGCCTCAAGGCCCAGGAAGGCAGCGTACGCGGCTGTCGAGATGCCGGCGTTACCGCTGGAGTCCTCAACCACGCACCTGTAGCCGAGGTCCTTCGCAAGCTGAAGGCTTGGCGAGACGCCTCTGTCCTTGAAGCTTCCCGTGGGGTTCACATACTCAAGCTTGAAGCCGAGCAAGCCTAACCTTGTCCTCCTGAGCACAAGCGGTGTCCTGCCCTCGCCAAGGAGGGGGCCGTAGCGGGGGGGCCTGCCCTCAAGCCCAAGGGCGCCCCTGCAGACGGGGCAGAAGGGGTAGTATTTCCCCTCCTCGCCCCTGAAGCCGCACCTCGGGCAGACGAGCCTCCACAAGGCCTTCACACCCTCGGGAGGCCCACAACATCAGCGACCTCATTATAGGCCTCCCTTGCCTGGTCGGGGCCCTCGGCGTTCTCAACTATAGCAAGCCTCCCCATTAAGGTTACCGTGAGCCCCTCCCTGGTCACGACTCTGACCCAGCCTGGCCTTGAGACCACCCAATGGTACCTGGCCTGCAGGGCCTTGGCCACGGCGTCAAGCGGTGGCGCTGCGCTGAGTCTTACCTTGTACGCGCTGGCGCCGCAAAGCCTCACCACCCCATAGGTTGGACGTCTTGACAGCAGCTCGAACTTCCCAAGCCCGCATACAGGGCATGATGGGCTCCTCTTAACATTCACCTTCTCTATGCTCATGTTCCTGCCATCAATTAGTATCAGTTCACCTGGCTGAGGCGCGTCACCGGCAAGGTACCTTATGGCGAGCCCGGCAGCGATGGCAGCAGTCAGGGTGGTCACGGTCCCTATCGTAGGTATAATGTCGCAAGACTGCTGCTCATTGGGCATGGCCGTCATGAAGCACCTAAAGCACGGTCCTGCGTAGGGGCGTATGAACATGGCCGTGCCGTACCAGGAGTTCACACCAGCGTAGACCCAGGGCTTGTCCAGCAGTACGGCTGCCTCGTTTATCAGGAAGCGGGTCTCCAGGTTGTCAGATCCGTCTAGGGCTATGTCCACGTCATTGATGATATTTCTCACATTATCGGAGTCCATGTCGTCAATTATTACGTCAACCCTTATCGAGCTGTCGATATCCCTTATCCCATTCCCGCAGGCCAACGCCTTGGGGGTACCGTCCTCGGCCTCCTTCTCACCGACCATGTGTGTCCTGTGGATATTCGTGTAGTCTACCACGTCCCTGTCGACGACCCTGAGGAACCCGACGCCGGCCCTCGCGAGGAGCTCGGCCTCAGCAGAGCCCAGGGCCCCACAACCTATGATGGCGACCTTAGAGCCCCTAATCCTCTCCATTCCATCCTTTCCAATGCCCTTCAGTAGTATCTGACGCGAGAACCTGTCAACGAGGTCTAGGCTCACACCCAGCCCCTGGAACTGAGGCTTTCTGCCCTATTTTACACTGTAATGATCACCTAATGATCACCCCTTAGGCACAAACCTGAGGTCAAGGCCCTCGTCCTGGGCCAGCTTCTTCAGGGCCCTGACCCTCCTTGACGTGAGGGGGGCCCTGCGGGGCACCTTGACGACGAGCGCGCCATCCTTAACCTCTGCCTCCGCGCCGGGGACTATCCTGGCTACCTTCTCCGTGAGACCCAACCTGGTGCCGTGGCCACTCACAGGAACCACCATTACTTGCTCACCAAAGGTGTAAAGCTCATACTCAAGCTCCCCCGTTATGAAGTCCTTGACCTCAACTACCGGCCTTGCCAGCTCCTCCTCCTTGAGGCCGGTGGGCAGCTTGACCGTCAAGCCAATCTCATAGGTCTTGCTGACCTGGCCGGCCTCGATGAATATGACGGTATCTACAATGCTCGGAATCATGCCCAGCTCAACTCTCGTCGCGAGCCTCTGCACCGCATCTATGGGGCTTGTGGCGTGGACGACCCCTATCATACCTATGCCGGCGAGCCTCAGGTCAACGTATAGCCTGAAGTCCTCATCGTCCCTCATCTCGTCGAAGACCGTGTAGTCAGGTCTTGATAGGAGGAGTATATCATGCAGCTCCCTGAGGTCCGCGTAGGTCTTAGAGTACTGGGTTATTATGGGCGGCAGCCTCATGTCCCTTGGCGACTCTATGGTCTTAACGACCTTGCCCTTACCGGCGTAGAACTCGGCCAGGGCCTGGGCGAACGTGGTCTTCCCTGCTCCAGGGGAACCGCTAATGAGGATGCCCTCAGCCTTTGAGGTGAGCCTCTCCATGATCTTCGGGTGGAGGGTGTAGTCCTCGAGCTTGAGCCTGGCGATGGGCCTTACTGCTGTTATCTCCCAGCCGTCGCTCAGAGGAGGCCTCGTTATGATTATCCTATAGTCCCCCAGCTGGACGATCGTAGAACCGGCCCTGTCTATCTCAACGAAGCCGTCACTTGTGGTCAGGGCCCTCTCTATGATCTCCCTGGCCATCTCCTCGAGCTCAGGCCTTGTCAGGGGGGTCTCGTCAAGCCTCACAAATATCCAGTTCCCGGGCCTGCCCACCTTGGCAAGTGGGGCTGCCCTCTCCTTCAGGTGAACGCTCATGGTCTTCTCGCTGAAGAACCCCTCAACCTTGAGCTTGCCCTCCCTGGGGATGCCAGTATATAGAACCTCTATGCCTAGCGATCTTGCCGCCTGGGCCTGAATTGGGTCGCTGGTAACGAGTATTGCCTTAGACCTGTAAGCCCTGTCCCTGACCTCCTCCTTTAGCCTGACGTAGTCGCTGGTACCTATTGACTCGTCAAGCTCTACCTGTTCCCTTGCCATGCTGAAGATCCTGGCCATCTCCTCAAGGCCGGCGAAGCCTATGCTCTTACCAATCCTGGCCTCTGAGTAGAAGTAGTCAATTAGGCCCTTGGGCATCAGCACCCTGCCGAGGAGCTTGCCGCTCTCCAGAAGCTTGCGCAGGGAGCCGTCTATTATTGAGTCAGGGTCAACAACATATACTGCCCCCTGGTCTATGCTCACCCTATCCCCCGTCGTCAAGTCTAAGGTGGGGGACAGGCCAAATATCCCTTGTGGGGGAAACGGGGTTGAGCGAAGAGGGTATAATGCGCGGCAGACCACGCTTAATTAGGCAAGGGCTGTGACGCTCTCTGTGCTCATTAACGCCTCGGCTGTCTACACGGGCAAGGAGCTCCTGAGGGACGCCTACGTCTACATAGAGGACGGGATAGTTAAGGAGCTCGGGCTGCAGCCCCCTCCCGAGGAGGTTCAGGAGGCGACGCTCATAATAGGGGGCGAGGGCCGGGTCGTTATGCCTGGCCTGACTGCCGTCGCTGACGTAGCCGCGTACCCGATAAGGTTCAGCAGGCCCAACATATCTAAGAGGATCCAGTTCTACAAGGGGCTCAGCGACAAGGACCTGTTCGCCTCGTCGCTGCCGGGCGTCTATGAGCTGCACGTTATGGGCGTCACTACAATATTCGTCGAGAGCCTCTCGCCCTCGCTCCCCCTTGAGCTGGCGAGGAGGATAGGCGGCTTCTACGGGGCCGCTAGGCCATCATGCGTCGAGGAGTACTCTGTGCAGCCCGTCCTAAGGGGGTCAATAACGATAGGAGGGGAGGGCTGCGAGGGCGGCGACGTGCGTGAAGGCGAGGAAGACCTGCTCGTTCTGACAGGCAGGGCCGGGTACCAGCTGGAAGGGATGGAAGACGTACTTGAGAAGAGCCAGAGGCTAAGGAGGCTCGCCGAGTTGCCTGAGGTCAGGCTTGAGCCCCAGCAGGTGGCCGAGCTCGTAATCTATGACACCTCGAGGCCACCAGCCATGATGATGTACGCCGCTGACGCTGACGAGGTGAGGAGGATATACACCTCAAGGGCATCAGTAGAGACTGTGATAGCGGGCATGGACGTGCTGGTCGAGATGAGCGAGCACATGAGGATAGGCAGGAAGCACCTTAATGAGGCGCTCCAGCTATATAGGAGGCTGAAGGTCTCATAGCCCAAATATTGGATTAAGATATATAAAGTCCTGAAATATCATTTGGGAAGGATAGGCCATGGCCGACGTGTCAATTGAGGCACGGGATCTGACTAAGAAGTACGGGAGCCTTGTCGCAGTAGATCACATAAGCTTCAAGGTCTACAGGGGCGAGATCTATTCCCTCCTGGGCCCTAACGGCGCTGGGAAGACGACCACAATCTCAATGCTCGCCACCCTAAGACTGCCAACCGAAGGGGACGCGCTGGTCGAGGGGTACAGCATCGTCAGGGACAGGGTAAGGGTTAGGAAGGTAATAGGCGTCGTCCCGCAGGACCTGACAGCTGACGACGAGCTGACGGGCCTCGATAACGTCCTGCTGATGGCGAGGCTTCACGGCAACAGAGGCAAGGAAGCCGAGGAGAGGGCATGGGAGGCGATAAAGTTCATGGAACTTGAGGAAGCCGCGAACAGGAGGGTCATGTACTACAGCGGAGGCATGAGGAGGAGGCTCGAGATCGCAATGAGCATCGTACACGACCCAAGGGTGATTTTCCTGGACGAGCCCACTGTCGGCCTTGACGTCCAGACGAGGAGGCACATATGGGACCTCGTGAGGGCACTGAAGAAGGAGGGCATCACCATAATCCTGACGACACATTACATGGAGGAGGCGGAGGAGCTCTCGGACAGGGTCGCGATAATCGACAGGGGTAAGATAGTGGCTGAGGGAACCCCTGAGGACCTTAAGGCGAAGGTCAGAGGTGACAGAATCTACATCAGGCTTGGGAGCCAGAGCGAGGCGGAGGAGGCTATGAGGGTGATCTCATCCCAGTTCGGCTCTGTGGCCTTTGTCGACGGCTCCATCGTGATAAAGGTTGACTCCTCGGTCGATGTTATGCCCCAACTGATCAAGATCCTCTCCCCCTTTAACGTCAAGGAGCTCAGGGTCGTAAGGCCGAACCTCGAGGAGGTCTTCCTTGAGCTTACCGGCCACGGCCTAAGGGAGGAAGAGGGGGGCTTTGACGCCTTCAAGTTCAGGAGGCTCATGAGGGTGACGAGGTCATGATCGAGGAGACGTACGTCCTGACCCTGAGGGAGATAAAGAAGTGGCTTGGGAGGAGGGGGACGTTCCTCGTATCCCTTGTCACCCCGCTTGCGTGGCTGGCCCTGTTCGGCAAGAGCCTCAACTTCGCCAACATGTTCACAGGGGGGCTGGAGACCTCCCAGCTCGCTAGTCAGGCCGTGATAAAGCAGTACATAGATCAGGCCCTAATCAAGCTCTTTGGCACAACTGACTACTTTAGCTACCTCACCACGGGCATGTTTGTGGTCTTCGCGTTCTTCCAGAGCGTCTTCGGAGGCGTTAACATAGTCTTTGAGAAGAGGCTGGGAAGCATGAATAGGCTCAGGCTGACACCTGCCCCCAGGTCAAGCATATTCATGGCCAAGATGGTAGCGACGCTCGTCAGGATCTTCTTCTACGAAACGGTGCTCCTGATCATAGCGTTGGCCCTGGGGTTTAACCCAAGGTGGTCCGTGATCGGCTTTCTGTCTTCAGGGATCGCGATAGCAGTCATGGCAGCGGGCTTTGTAAGCATCTTCGAGGGCATAGGGTTTAACGTAGACAACCAGGAGATAATGTTCTCTATAGTCAACCTCATAAATTTGCCCCTGATGTTCGCCTCACCGGTTCTGTTCCCGCTTAAACAAATGCCGTGGTGGCTTCAGGGCATAGCCAGGTATAACCCCTTGACCTACACGGTCGACATAGTTAGGTACAACCTCCTGGGGCTGCAAACGGTCGACTACTATGATGCCTGGGGGATACTGGTTGGCGTGTCAGCGGTCTTCATAGCAGTCGGTCTATGGGCTAGCCTGAGGGTCCTTGAGAACTACTGAAAAAGGCTATTGAACAAAAATAGTAACTTTACCTGTTCACTTCTTCGACCTCTCGCCAATCGGCACGTACTTCAGGCCCGTTGGCCCAACGTACTTCTCGTCGGGCCTTATGAGCCTGTTGTTCAGGAACTGCTCTATGTAGTGGGCAGTCCAGCCTACTATCCTGCCCATGGCGAATATGGGTGTGTACATGGGCACCGGTATGCCGAGCTGGTAATAGAGGACAGCAGTGTAGAGATCGATGTTGGCGGGCAGCTTCTTCTCCCTCCACATCACCTCCTCCGCCTTAGCTAGGGCATTGACCCACAGCTCTCCATCCTTGAACTGAAGGATGAACTTCTTCGCAACGTCGGTCCTAGGGTCATGTATCTTGTAGATCCTGTGCCCGAATCCCATAATTACCTCCTTCTTTGCTAGCTTGTCCACTATGTACTGCTCAACGTACTGGTTAAACGGCACACCCTTGGCATCTGCCTGGGCCTTGGCGTCAAGGAGCCACTTTATGGCCTGCTCGTTGGCCCCTCCGTGGAGGGGACCCTTTAGGGACGCTACGCCGGCTGCCACAGCGCTGTAGACGTCAGTTAACGTGCTTGCTGCAACCCTGACTGTGAACGTGCTGGCGTTGAAGCCGTGATCCATGTAGAGGACAAGCGTTGACTCAAAGGCCCTGGCCTCCAGGTCGGTGGGCACCCTCCCGAGTATCATCCTCAGGGCGTCCTTGGCGTGCGACAGGCTCGGATCCGGCCTCAGGAGGACGCCGTCCCTTGGGAGGTGCCACGCTGCGGCGAAGACAAAAGGCGTCAGGGCTATCAGCCTCATGGCATGCTCCTCAAGGAACTCAAGGGAGGCCTTCTGGGGCCACTCAGGCGCAAAGAACTGGCCCAACAGGTTATATGCGAACTGGGCGTAGTACATAGGATGTGTGGCGGGGACCAGCTTCAGGGCGTCGATAAGTTTCTCAGGTATCTGGGCCCTGTAGCCGTCCAACTTTGCCTTGAACTCCTTATACTCGCCCTCGTTTGGTAGGTGTCCATAATGTATCAGGTAGGCGGCCTCGTAGAAGTCAGCGTGCTCCCCAATGTCGTCAATTGTGTACCCGCGATATATGGTGGCCTTCCCCGTAGGGTCTACGCCGCTTACGTTAGTGACGTCAACAATAACGTTATCGAGCCCCTTAGGAACTACTATCCTTCTCCCAAGTGGTCCCTCTTCATACTGACACTCTACCTGCTTGGACAAGATCTCTCACGCTCGGTGTTTACAGCTACTGTTTGTCGTTAAGTGCGTTAGGGTCAGGCCGTATTAAACAACCTATGACTTAACCTCTCTGACCGGCCAGGTACTCACCTAGATCCTTGTGCCTCCTGAGGACAATCTCGAGGAAGTCCCTAAACCTGAGACCGGACGAGGGGTCTGGAAGCTTGAAGGAGGCGCCAGTAGGCTTTAGGTTCTCGATCGGGTGGAACCTCCAATCGCCTCCACTGGCCCTGAAAGCTATGAAGGCCCTACCTCCTGCCCTCTTAGCGAACTCTGAGAGGCCCACTACCTGCTCCGCGTCTATGTATATGGGCCCCTCGTCGGACCTCGCCTTGACCTCTATCGCCACAACGACCTTGTCCTTTATCGCGACAAGGTCAGGCTGGAACCTCCTCTTTGAGCCGCCTCCGCTAGAGGGTCCCCTTACTACGGCGAACCCCTCGTCCCATAACATGTTCGCGAGCTCGTTCTCAGCCCTTGCGCCCTTCGCCTTTGGGTTTCTCAAGGTCCAGTCAAGGTAAGGCAGGGCGAGCTAATAGAGGTAACATCAGCCCTTAGGTAGGACCTCGCTTAGGACCCTGTAGGCGTTCCCCCACAGGACCTGCTCCGCCAGCTCGCCAAGGAGGCTGTAGAGGCCTCCAAGGTGCGTGACGTCTGAGAACCCCTCTGGGTACCTGTCAAGTCCTAGGAAGTCAGTGCCGAGGGCCACGTGCTCCCATCCGAACCTCTCCCCGACATACCTTGCCACCGCCTCGATTCCCTTGACTGAGGGCTCAGGGAGAGTATCAGGTATTGACGTGACGCCGACCACGCCCCCCGTCTTAGTGAGTGCCTTGATTACGTCATCATCTAGGTTGCGTGGGTGGGGCTTCAGGGAGTAAACGTTGCTGTGCGAGGCTATTATTGGCGCCCTGCTGATTGAGGCGGCTTCAAGCGATGCCTGCCTTGAGGCGTGAGAGATATCAATCGCGATGCCGAGCTCGTTGGCAAGCCTTACAAGCTCCTCACCCTGGTCGGTCAGGCCGTAATCCCTCTTTGACATACAGGACGCCGCGAACCTGGTCCCGTAGTTCCAGCTCAGCGCGATCACACTTAGCCCGGCCTCGTAGAGCCACAGGAGGTCATAGGGGTCGTTCAGGGCGTCGGTGCCCTCAAGGACTACGACGAACTTTAAACCACTCCTCTTGAGGTCCTCCCTTGTCCTCACGATCCTGACCTTTCCCTCAAGCTCAAGCCTAAGGAAGAACTTGAGCTTCGAGAGGAGCGTGTGGAGGGTCAGGTCGTACTTTGACCTCCCAGTGGCGGGGAAAATCACGGCTATCACAATGGCGTCTTCGAGGCCCGAGAGCTTCTGTAAGGTTGGGGGGCGCTTCCGCCCTCAAAGTCAAGCCCTCTGACATACCAATACCCTATGTCTTCATGGAGGTCAACGAGTCTCTTGGGACTCACCAGTGCGGTACTAGAAATTGAGCTATTAATACTCCCCACGACGCCTGGACCTTACAAGGACCGGGAGTGGCGCTGGAGAACTTCTCTGAGAGAAGGAGGCTAGCCGCGTACTTCAAACAGGAGGCCAGGAGGGAGCTTGAATACGCCCAGATGCTCAACAATACCGCGAGCCGGTCCCAGAACCCCATAGTTAGGCTCATAATTGACGCGGTGTCCCAGGATTCACTCAAGCACTCAAGGATCTATGAGACAATGGCGACCCTCCTGACGAACCCAGGCCTCATAGACGAGGCCGAGTCCGGCGCTGTGCTCAACGACATAGAGAAGCACATATCAATGGAGGCTGAGAGCGTGAGGGAGCTAGAGAAGTTGAAGTCGGAGGGTGTAGTCAGCAAGGATCCCGCCCTATCATTCCTTGTCGACTTGCTGCTGAGGGATGAGAGCTTCCACCACGCAGTACTCAGGCAGGTCTACTCAGCCCTAGTCAAGAACATAACTCTGAGTGAACAGGACATATGGGACGCCGTCTGGAGGGACGCCGTATATCACGGCACGCCCGGCGGCTAGCCGTCAGTCCTTGACAGCAGCGTTATCCTGGCAGCGTCTGCCAACGACTCAACGGCGTCAAGGGCCTCGTAAGCGTCTTTTTCCGAGTAGGCTACGACGCCATGCCTCCTAAGCACAGCCGCCCTGCACCCGCTGGACCTGAGGGCTTCAGCGGCTGCCGCCGCGATCTCCTCGGTGCCCGGGGGGAGGGCTGGGACGTCAGTCACGCAGCCAACCCTTATCGCGGCTTCCATCAGTTTCCCTATGTCAAGGGTGAGGCCGGCCTCGTAAAGCGCTATTAAGTCAGCGGGGTGGGCATGCACTACAGCAATGGAATTCTGCAGGTCTCTGTAAATTGACAGGTGCAGCCTGTACTCGCTGCTCGGCGTGCCTACTACCGTGGTTCCATCAATCCTCATAATCGCTATGTCCTCCTCCTTTATGAGGTGCCTAGGGACGCCGGTCGGAGTTATGTATACTAGCCCCTCAGACCTGTCGTAAACGCTGACGTTCCCTCCCTTCACCTGGGTAAGGCCCCTGCTGTAGAGGAGCCTCGCGACGTCTGCGACCTGCCTGGCTATCTGCTCGTTGAACCTCAACCCCTATCCCAACCCCCCAGAGGTGCTAGGCTTTATATGGTAAGCTGAGGACGTAATTGCGAATAAGGCTGTCCCTATGCTTGGGCTCAGGTCCCTTAGCCGCTGCTGTTCAGGGGCACAATATAAAACATGACCCTGGGCAGCGGGTAGGTGTAGGACCCCTGGACGTAGGTCGGGGTGAGGTTTGAGAACATCACGGCGGTATAGTAGCCCTCCGTGGCAACGTTCGAGACCATCGTCTCCTGGCTGATAGAGACGCTGCTGACCTGGACCCCGTTGAGGAGGGCCGCGATGACGGAGGCCGGCACCGCGTATTCGGGAGCGACTAGCCATAGTATGGCGGCCACCACGCCTGCCACGGCAGATCCTACATCAAGCGCCGTGCCAACGGGCGTCTGGGGTGAGCTGTAGCCCTGGAACTCGTAGTAACCTATGATAGGGAATGTCCCAGGCGGATATACCCCCTGTTCCACCAGGTGTGTCGCGTAGTCCTGCCACATCACGGGCGCTGGCGTGTTGGGCAGCGGGCACGTGGAGTTCATGCCGGTCCCGAAGAAGTAGCTCGGGGCCTGCGTGAGCACCTGCTGCTCATACGCCCACTCGCTGAGGTTGACGCACCTGTCGTAGGCCTCCCAGGAGTAGACGGCGGGAGCAATGACGCTTCCGCTCTCTACGACCCTGAGGGCGGTGACCATGAGCCCCAGGGCCCAGGTGCCGTTGCTCAACAAAATACGATATGGAAATGTCTCCCACAGCTGTTCGGTCCAGTTTATGACGGCCACCTGACCGACCACATACGCCTGACCTATGTCAAAAAACCCCTTAAACGCGTAGGCATACGCGTTACCATAAGAGTTTATAGAGGACGACGCCTCGTAGACAAGGGACTCGCCAGGTACAGCGGGCTGTAGGGCGTCAACGGCCTCAGGGAGGTCGTCGGTGGTTCCCATTATATGGGCGGCCTCAAGGAGGTTCGACGACGCTGTCATCAGGGATTGGAAGCCTATGTAGATGGAGTTCAAGTATTCGCCGCTAAAGAACAAGTCGACGGTAACTCCTGGTGGCTGGGAAGTTGAAGTCACGTTTGGTTGGGCAAGGGCTATCGCAACGCTTATCGGCGCCAGGCCAGTGTCGTTTGGGTACCACGCGATGACCCTCGGAACCCAGACGTAGGCGTAGCAGTATTTCACGTAATTGTCCCACCAACACCAGGAGGTGCTCGTGCTTGACGTCGGGGACTGGGACACAGTAGTGGTAGTAGTCGCGGCCTGTCGTCCTTGTACTCGCAGGGGCCTTGGCGTGAGGAGGGCTCTCTGGGGACTGTGCATCACCAGGCTGACAACACCGCCCTGCCCAGTGAGGGGGCGCTTAGGTTGAGCGGCTGCATGAACGCCTGGTAAACGACCTCAACTGAGCCGTTCATTAGGTTAACCGGGTATGAGACGAACACTATAATTGACGGCATAAAGGAGGCGACGGCGGCGGGCCCATAATACTCCATCCAGTCCTCCGCCCAGCCAACGAGCTTGCTCAAGTTTATCACGGCCTGGGGCCCAGTACCGTTGTAGACAGGTATGAGCTGGGTTCCGCTGGGAGTGGGGGCCCAGGCCCAGACCGAGAAGGAGGCGTTGCCTATTTGGACAGGGTCATCCCCGCCTGGGTAGAAGGCCCTGACTATGAGCTCCCCCCTCCTGGATGGTCTCGAGAGGTAGTGGAGCCCGAGCAGGGCAGAGGCGACCACAAGTGCTGCCACCAAAACAGCGGCAGCACTCTTATAACTCAAGCAGGTAACCCAAGCAAATTTTTGCAGGCCAACGTTGAAATATCTTTTTATCAACGTTTAGATTACGTTAGCTCATGAGGTTAAGGCGCGCTTTCGGCGGGGCCTAGCAATAGGTCAACCTGGCAGGCTCACGGGCGCGATGGGCCTCTCAACGGGCTTCAGCCTCCTAGCTGACAGCTCGCTGAGCGCCTCCTTATACCTCTCAGCTAGTATCCTGGCGAATGTCCTCCCCAGCCTCTCGATCACGAACCTCGCTATGGGGCTCTCCATCTTCTCGACCACCATGTCCATGTCTCTCGCGGCCTCTTCGAAGGCCTTGATGAGGGCCCTAGCTATGAACTCCCCCCTCAGCGGGTCAAGCAGCATCTTGTCGAGCATTGTGAAGTAGGTCCTCCTTAGCGCGCCCATGGGGATGAACGGGAGCGGGAACGTTATGACCCTGAGCTTCCTAATCCTGTCGAGGAGCTCGAGGTCCTTCTCAACG
The DNA here is from genome assembly GCA_049974445.1 of Acidilobus sp. GTDB lineage: Archaea > Thermoproteota > Thermoprotei_A > Sulfolobales > Acidilobaceae > Acidilobus. The sequence continues at coordinate 25,211 of JBMFIT010000004.1, read as the reverse complement.
TCGTCATCGGTCTCGCCAGGCAGATTTATTATCATTGTCCCTACGACGACCCAGCCGTTGTCGTTCAGTATGCCTATCCCCTGCTCGACAACTTCAGGGTACTGCTCTGGCCTGAAGGGCAGCGGCTTGCCCGGCATAAGCCTCCTGATAAGCCTCGGCGACCCTGTTTCGATGCCCATCTCAATGAAAGTCCTCCTACCGCCCTCGTTGATGTACTGCGCGACCTCCTCGACGAGCTTCGGGGCCTGGACAACGACGGCCGCCGTGGTGAAGTCCGTCGATATGGTGTAATCGTCGCCGTATGACTTAACGAGCCCGTAAGCCTTCCTGGTAAGGTTGATAACCTTCTCTGGGTCGGGGTCTACGCCCCTGGCCCCGTACCTGAAGAACTCCTCGCTGTGCAGGTTTATGTCCTTCACATCGCCTACCTCGATGTTGACCCTTATCTCCTTGTCTATGTGGCCCTCGAAGGGCAGGGACTTGATCGCGCCGCTGAGGGTGGGGGTACAGAACGTGCACCCCCTTCCACAGCCCCTGCTAACCTCGACCAGGCCGCCGTTGGCAGGTGTGACTATTGTGGCTATGTCCTCGATCCTCGCAGGCGGAGCTGAAATGAAAGGCGGGAGGCCCTCGCCCGCCAACAGCCTCCTGAAGACAGTGGGGCCAAGGCCCTCGAACTCGCCCTCGTACACAAGGGTTATGCCAAGCTTCCTGTGGAAGCCGGTGTCGGTGAGCTGCCAGGTCGCAGGGCCACCAACCACTATCTTGAGGTGGAACCTGTGGGCCCTCACGGCGGGGTGACTGATGACGTCAAGGAAGGACCTGGCTATGAAGGGCGTGCCCCTGTATGGGAGGCCAGCCAGCCTCAGTATCCAATAGGTGACCCCGCTGCCAAAGCTCAGGCCCAGGGGATCCATGACGTATATGCCGAGGACCCTGGTCTCGGGCCCTATTACCTTGTCGAGCTCGTAGGGGTTCGCAATAACCACTTCGTCCCTGCTCACAACGCCCTTTGCAAGGAGCGAGGCCTCAACCTTGGCCAGCCCGTAGGGGGCGCGGAGCGCCCTCCCGCCCTTGGACCTTACCCTGAAGTAGGTCCTCGCTATGAAGGACCTTATGTAGGAGTCTGGGAGGGCGCTCACGAAGCCGGCCAAGGTGGACCCGAGCGTGTCGCTGGCGGTCGCCCCCTCTGACGTGAGGACGACCCTGTAGCCACTCATAGCTTGGTCCCCGATCTGTCGGATTTCTAAGTTTACTCAAGTGTTAAAAGGGTTCGCATATTTTAATTAATTTGTTGTAAACAAGCGAGGCGTAGGCCCAAGGTGACCCAGGGCATAAGGTACGCTCGTGACCTGCTTAGCTCTGCCAAGTCCCACGTGACGAGGGGGGAGTACGACGTCGCCTCGTTCGAGGCCAGGCAGGCCGCGCTCTCAGCTCTCTCAGCTGTGGCTGCGTCGGGCTCCGGCGGCGTGAGGGAGGCGTACGAGAGGGCGATCGCCTCAGGGCTCCCGAGGGACCCCTCTCTGCTCCTCTGCGCCGCTCTCCTGGACTCGCTGGAGCTGGTTAACCTTGAGCGCTGCGAGGACGCGTGTGTCGACGAGCTTCCGGCTGCGGAGGCCTTGAGCTGGTCCGACCTTGAGGACGCCACGAGGGCCGTAGGCTGCGCAGAGAGGCTGCTAGAGCACGTCACAAGATACCTTGGCACGAGGTCCGCCCAGTAATGGACAGGTGCTTTTAAACCTTTAACACTCGTTATAGTGTGGGCCATGGATATGGGCCTTAAGATTAACAACCTCCACGTCACGGTCGACGAGAGGCCGATACTGAGAGGCGTCAGCCTAGGGGTTGAGAGGGGGGAGGCCGTTGTCATTATGGGTCCCAACGGCAGCGGCAAGACGACGCTGGCCTTCGCGATAATGGGACACCCCAGGTACAAGGTTGCGGCCGGGGCGATAGAGCTCGACGGCCTGGACATAACGGGCCTACCAGCTCACGAGAGGTCTCTGCGGGGCCTCGCGCTGGCGTTCCAATCCCCTGTTGAGGTCCCTGGAGTTAGGCTCAGCTACCTGCTCAACGTGATTAACGCCAAGAGGGTCAAGGGTTTTGACTTGACATACGTGGACCCCAAGTTCATCGCCTGGGTGAGGTCGACGGCCAAACAGCTAGGCATCAAGAACGAGCTCCTCGACAGGGAGGTTAACGTAGGCTTCAGTGGTGGTGAGAGGAAGAGGTCGGAGCTTCTCCAGGTAATGGCGATGAGGCCGAAGTACGTGATCCTTGACGAGCCGGACAGCGGCTTAGACGTTGACGGTGTTAGGCTTGTCGGCGAGACTATACAGGCGCTCAGGCAGTCTGGGACTGGCGTCCTCGTCATCACGCACCACGCTGAGGTCACTAAGTTCGTGAGGCCTGACAGGGCATACGTTCTTGCGGGCGGCAGGGTGGTCGCGGAGGGCGGGTACGAGCTCGTCGAGAAGGTGTTCTCGCTGGGCTACGAGGGCCTCCTGAGGGAGGTGCGGTGAATTGGGGGAGCCGGTTAGGCTTGTGAGGGAGAAGGAGCTGAAGGAGGTGATAACGCTAGGCGGTGAGGGGCCGTTAACAGCCTCGATCAGATACCCGAAAGAGGTCGAGATCAGGGGGAGGATTTCAAGGGACCTTATCGAGGAGGTGTCAAGGTCCAAGGGCGAGCCAGAGTGGATGAGGCTCCTCAGGCTTAGGGCACTGGAGGCGTTTGAGAAGATGCCCGCACCCACGTGGCTCGAGGGCGTCGAGAGCATAGACCTTGACGAGATAGCCATCTACGTCAAGCCCAAGGCGCAGGCCTCCGAGAGGTGGGAGGACCTGCCGGACTGGATAAGGGACGCCTACGCCAAGCTCGGCATTCCTGAGGCAGAGGCGAAGGTGCTCTCAGGCCTGACCGCCGTCTTCGACAGCGAGAACGTAATAACCAGGGTCAAGGAGGAGCTGAGGAGGAAGAACGTAGTGTTCCTGTCCATGGACGAGGCCGTGAAGAGGTACCCCGACCTTGTAAAGGAGTACTTCGGCAGGGTCTTCCCTATGGCCGACCACAAGTTCGCAGCGCTTCACTACGCGCTATGGAGCGGTGGGGCATTCGTCTACCTACCCCCCGGCGCAAGGGTGCTGAACCCAGTTGAGGCCTTCTTCCTTATTGGGAGCGAGCTTGAGGGGCAGTTCGAGCACACGCTGATAGTGGCCGACGAGAGCAGTTACATACACTTCATAGAGGGCTGCGCCGCGCCCGTGCTTCCAAAGTTCAGCTTCCATGACGGGATGGTTGAAATTTACGCTAAGAGGAGGTCAGAGGTCCACTTCACCACGATACAGAACTGGAGCGGGAGCATCGTCAACTTCAACAACAAGAGGGCAATAGCCGAGGAGGAGGCGAGCGTGGAGTGGGTCGAGGGAAGCATAGGGAGCAGGATAACCTTCACCTACCCCAGCACCGTGCTCAGGGGACGCGGGGCGAGCACCAAGAACGTGTCGATAGGCATAGCAAACGGGCCTGGAAAGGTAAAGGACGTCGGGGCCAAGGCGATACACGCCGCGCCTGAGACGAAGAGCCTCATAATTTCAAAGAGCATCAGCTCCGGCGGTGGGGTCGCGACGTACAGGGGGCTCGTCAAGGTGCTAAGGGGGGCCAGGGACAGCTTCTCCCACGTCCAGTGTGACAGCCTCATACTAGACAATGACAGCAGGGCCCACACGCTTCCAAGGAACGAGGTTGATGAGCCGACCGCCGAGGTGACGCACGAGGCCACCGTCGGGAGGCTCGGGGAGGACCAGCTCTTCTACCTTGCCTCAAGGGGGATCACGGACGGGGAGGCGAAGGCCATGATCGTCAACGGGTTCATCAGGGACGTGTTAAGGGGGCTGCCGCTGGAGACCGTGAGCATACTGACGAAGGTCATAGAGCTCGAGTTCAGCCAGCTCGGCTCGGTCGGGTGAAGCGCGTTGAGCTCCCTCAGGCAGAGGGCCCTAGAGGCGTCAAAGAGGACCCCCTGGCAACGAGTCGCCGACTCCCCCGTCACGAAGTACTACACAGACTGGGCCGCCTTTGAGAAGGCCCTCCTGGGCGAGGGCGAGCTGACCTATGAGAGGCCCTCAGGCGACTGGGACTTGGTCCTCGGGCCCTGTGGGGCCGCCTACAACTACGACATTGATGAGACCCTGCTTGACATAAGATCCTCAAGGCTCTACGCAGAGCACATAGCTAGGCTTGAGGGGGCCCACATACTTGAGGCCAAGGGCACCACCAGGATAGCGTTATGCTCGCCTGCTGGGGCCTCATGGGCGTCGCAGCACCTTACTGTCAACGTGCCCCCCGGCGAAGAGGCTGACATAGTTGTATACGCCCCGAGGAGGGCGCCGGGGTCCACAGGAGTTGAGGTCAGGGTCAAGGAGGGTGCAAGGGCAAGCCTTCTCGTGATTGGTGACCCAGGCCCAGGGGCTCCAACCGCCTACCTTCTCAGGAGAGCCGTAGGCGTCAGGGCGTCCCTCTCGTCACTAGTCATGACCTCACAGTCCGCCATGGTGAGAATTGACGAGCAGACCACAATGGCCGCGCTGTCAAGCCTAAGGCACTCATCGATAACGCTCGCCTTGTCAAACGCGAGGGTTGATGACGTAATAGACACCGTACAGGAAGGTAGGTCATCGAAGGCGGACGTATGGGGGTTCGGCGTGGCCTCAGATGAGTCGTTGGTCTCGGTCAGGGGCACCGCAGTCATGCTGCCAAACTCGGAGGGCTCCTCGTCCAGGTTCTTTGTAGAGGCCCTGCTAATAGGCAGGGGGGCGAGGGCGTACACAATGCCCATGATGAGGATCGAGACCGGCAACGTCGAGGTCGCCTCCCACAGATCCGCTCAATACAGGTTGCCACTTGATGAGCTGTTCTACCTTGAGACCAGGGGCCTAACCCAGGAGGAGGCGACAGAGCTAATAGTACTAGGAAGGCTCCAATCTCTAGTTGAGGCTTCTGGGATCCCCAAGCAGTTGACTGAGTTGGCCAGTGAACGCCTGGCCAAGTATGCTAAGGAGGCTCTGGGCGGGGCTTAAGCCTCCTGTAATGGGTCTATCACATCAGCCCTGCATAACGAGGACGGGACTTCATCGTCAAGACCCGTGCTTATGGGTTTACACGGTCAACGGCCTCAAACCGCAGGCGCACAAATAACCTGGGCCTAAGGCCGAGTTACTCCTCAGGGAGCCCGAGCTCCCTCTTGACAGCCTTCGCGTTCTCCGCGACCTCCTTTAGCCTCTGCTCATAGTAGTTTGCGCCGGTTGAGTCTATGGTCACGGTGAGCGGGCCGAACTCCTCTACGTCGAACACCCACATGGCCTCCGCCATCCCAAGCCTGTCAAGCCAGTAGACGACCTTTACTGACTTTATCGCCTCGGCCGCCAACGCCCCAGCCCCACCTGTGAACACGGCGTAGACCGCCTTGTGCTTCTTCATGGCCTCCACCGTGGCCCTCCCCATGCCCCCCTTACCTATTATCATCTTGACGCCGGTCCTCTCGATGAACTCGGGCTCAACGCTCTCCATCCTCATGCTGGTCGTTGGCCCAGCCGCTATGACCTTCCAGGTCCCGTCAGCCTGCCTGACAACGACTGGGCCGCAGTGGTATAAGGCTAGGCCCTTGAGGTCAATTGGCAGGCTCTCGCCTCTCCTCAGCAGCTCAAGCGCGAGCTCGTGGGCCTCGTCCCTCGCCGTCACCACGGTCCCAGAGAGGTAGACTATGTCTCCTATCCTCAGCTGCTCGACGTCAGAGTCCGAGAGGGGCGTCCTCAGGTGGAACTCCCTCGCGCTCATATCGCACACCCCGTCCCTGTGTATTTGACGTGCCTGCTGGTCATCTCCCAGCTGCCGTCGGCCTTAATAATCGCGGAGGCCCTCCTTGTGGCCCAGCAGCTCGTAACTATACCTATGGCGAAGGTGGCCGGGTGCCTGTAGGCATAGTCTATCTTGACGTCAAGCGCCGTCACGCCCCCTCCGAAGCCGTGGGGGCCAAGGCCGAGCTTGTTTATGGCATTGAGCAGCTCTACCTCAAGCTTAGCTATGTTCGGGTCTGGGTTCCTCTCCCCGATGGGCCTCAGGATGGCCTTCTTCGCCAGCGTCAGCGCTATGTCAGCACCAGCTGCCACAGCGACACCTACGATTACAGGTGGGCAGGGCAGCGGGCCGTACTTGACGATGGTGTCTATGACACCTGACTTCAGCTTCTCGAATCCAAGTATGGGCTCGCTCATTATCAGTGTGGCGGGGGCCTCGCTCCCTCCGCCTTTGGTCATGAACCAGGCCTTCAGGTCGCTGCCCTCGGCTAGGTCTACGTGAATCCAGGGTATATACCTGCCGGTGTTGTCGCCGCTGTTCTTCTTATAGAAGGGGTCAACTGCGTTTGGTCTCAGGTAGCCGTCCTTTGTCGCCATCCGCACGGCCTCGACCGCTGCCCTGATGGCGCCTAGCCTGAGCGGGAAGTCCTCGCCCATCTCAAAGAAGAAGTAGGGGGTCCCTGTGTCCTGGCATATGGGGACTTTTCTGGTGCAGGCTATGTCTATGTCCCTGAGGATGGCATCGAACTGCCTCTTCGCTATGGGATTCCCCTCCCTCTCGTACGCTTCCTTAAGCGCTCTATAGACGTCCTCTGGTATGCTAGTGGCTGCGGTCCTAACCATCTCGTAGAAGGCCCCGACCAGCGCCTCCTCGGTCAGGGGCAAGGTGTTCACCAGGACGAGAGTTCCTTAGGACTAAATATCCGTTTGCCCAAGCGCTGTTGGTGTTGCCCTTTGAGCTAGTCTCCTTGCTCCGCCAGCCTCCTAATCGTTGAGGCAATGTAGCTAGACGCGTCCCTGACCTGAGGCGGGTCTGGCCTCTCCCTGAGCACATCGATCAGGCTCTTGTAGACCTCCTCGGGACGTGCCTTATCACAGCTCAGCACCCTATAGCCATCCCTGCCCTCGAAGACCCTTGCGTTCTCCTCATGCTCGAAGTGGCCTGTGATCTTCAGGATAACGGCCCTCTTCCTAAGGAACGCGACCTCAACTAGGCTTGAGTAGCCTGCTAAGACGACGAGCGCGCTGGCCCTTGCTATAAGCTCAGCTGGGTCAGGCCTGAAGCGACTTCCGCCTATCACCTCTGCCTTAAGGCCTCTGGACCCGAGGAAGGACACCAAGGAATTCGCTGTCATATCGCCTACGTCGGTCCCTCCTATGTTAATGACGACAGGACCGCCCTCGGAGAAGCCCGGGTAGTCCTCGTGTGTCGCGAGCTGTCCTGGGGTAAGGAACTCCTCGTCCCTAGCCCAGAGCCCCACGTTGAACCTGAGCGTGAAGGCGCGGAACCTCCTCTTAAGCCAGGAGTTAAGCCTACCGTAGACCAGGCCCTCCCTGCCTCCAAGGTATGTGATGTCAGTAATAAGTGCTGATCTCCTTGGTATGTCAAGGCCGCTCATCATAAGCTCCCAGGGCTCATCACCTATCACTAGATCGTAGTCGTCTAGCCGTAGGTTGCCCCTGATAAGGTCAGAGTTTCTCCTGAGGTCCCTGTACAGCCTCAGGAGTCCCATCGGGCCATACCTGACACTGCAGTCCCTGATGACGTTCATTATCGAGCCCCCCAGGCTAGTGAGCTCGTGGGAAAGCTCGTGAACCCTCTCCCCTCTCGCGAGTAGGTACTGGAGGGCCTTACCTGCCGTGAGCCACGTAATCTCAGCCCAGTCTAAGAGCCTCGACAGCCTGTAGTCCCTGGTTACATGGCCTAGCCCGACGCTCGAGCTCACGTACAGTACCTTAGGCTTCAAGCTCATACCCTGTTCAGGCCAAGGGATATTAATGTCTAAGTCCAAGTTACTACTTTGGGTAGTAATCAAGATGAACGATACGATGATCGGGAAGGTCAACAGGGAGCTCTTTGAGAGGGTGATATTCCCTCAGCTGGGAGCCAAGGATCAATCCGTCATAGTGGGACCTAGGTTTGGCGTTGACTTCGGCGTTGTGAGGCTTGGCGACTACGACCTGATCCTTGAGGTAGATCCAGTCTACGTAGTGCCTGAATATGGCTGGGACAGGAGCGCCTGGTTCGCGGTACACATACTTGCCAGCGACGTGGCCGTCTCCGGGGTCCCGCCTAGGTACCTCCTGATCGACCTCAATCTCCCCCTTCACATGACCGACGATGAGCTCGCTGCCCTCTGGACGCGAATGCACAGGGAGTGCGAGAGGCTTGGGATCTCAGTTGTGGGCGGGCACACGGGAAGGTACGGCGGGGTCGATTACCCAATGATAGGTGGGGCCGTGATGGTCGGCGTGACGAAGAGGGACAACTTCGTCACGCCGACCATGGCTAGGCCTGGTGATGTGGTAATCATGACAAAGGGCGCTGCGGTGGAGACAGCTGGTATACTGGCCTCTCTGTTCCCAAGGGTCCTTGAGGACAGGTACGGCAAAGGGTTCGCGCAGGATGCGCAGAATATCTTCTGGCTTCAGACCGTCGTAGAGGACGCCCTGACGCTCTCTCAGCTGGGGCTCAGGGCTGGAGTTACGTCAATGCATGACGCGACTGAGTATGGGGTGTGGGGCGCCCTTAACGATATAGCAGAGGCGAGCGAGGTAAGGATAAGGGTTTTCAAGGAGAGGCTATTCGTGAGGGACGACGTATTGAAGGTCTTGAGGGCCTTCAGCGAGCTTACGAATATAGAGGTTGACCCATTCGCTGCGATAAGCGAGGGCACGCTGATCGCGACCGTCAGGAGGGGGTATGAGAAGAGGGCGCTTGAGCTACTGAAGGCGAGGGGGATAGAGGCAGGGGTTATTGGCGAGGTAGTGGAGGGGAGGGGGGTTTACCTCGTCGACGACCTGTCCGAGAGAAGGGTGCCGTGGCCTGAGGAGGATCCATTTTGGCCCCTGTTCTTCAAAACGCTTGAGGTGGTAAGGGGTGGCGGCCGGTAAGCCCCTTCCCGTCGCCATGACAATAGCTGGCGTAGACAGCGGTGGGGGGGCCGGGATAGCGGCCGACCTAAAGACTTTCGCTGCTGTGGGCGTTCACGGGACCCTCGCCGTAACTAGCGTGACCGCTCAGAACACCTATGAGGTTACAGGCGTGTACGACCTTCCGCCTGACGCGGTCAGGCAGCAGATCAGGACAGTTTATGAGGACATGGGGATCGATTCGGTGAAGACCGGGATGCTCAGCAACAAGGATATAGTTAGCGCCGTGGCCTCAGAACTGAGGCCCTACGGCTTCCCGCTCGTCGTAGATCCAGTCATGGTCGCCAAGAGCGGGGCGTCACTCCTCAGGGAAGACGCCATTGAGGCCCTGGTCAAGGAGCTTCTGCCAAGGGCGACTGTGGTGACGCCCAACGCCCCCGAGGCCGAGAGGATCTCGGGGATGAAGGTGAACGACCTGGAGTCTGCCAAGAGGGCGGCCAAGGCAATTGCTGACCTCACAGGTGCCTCGGCCGTGATCGTTAAGGGCGGGGACCTTACAGGACCTGAGTCGGTAGACGTCATGTATTATGATGGCAGGTTCTACGAGTACAGGGCCCCGAGAATCGACGCTAGGACAACACACGGAACCGGTTGCTCATTCTCCGCTGCCATAGCCGGGTACCTTGCCAGGGGACTTACGATACCTGAGGCCGTGTCGAAGGCAAAGGAGCTCGTGACGGTCGCGATCAACTACGGTCTGAGGCTTGGGAAGGGAAGCGGCCCCGTCAACCCTACCGCTTGGGTGTACATACCTGCGAAGCGTTATGAGGCTGAGCTTGACCTCTCTGAAGCACTAGAGCATCTGAAACGTGAGGAGAGGTACGTGAGCCAGCTCATACCTGAGATCTCTATGAACTTCGGCGTCGCCATCGAGCCGCCGTACGCCCGGGGCATTGACGACGTTGCGGCAATCCCGGGTAGGATAACGAGGTACAGGGAGCGCATGGTCATCCACGGCGCTCCGACGTTCGGCGCCTCAAGTCACGTCGCGAGGGCCATACTAGCCTACATGGACCTGTACCCGGAGTACAGGGCCTCCATCAACATAGCGCTCAACGAGGCAGTGCAGGAGGCCGTTAAGGAGCTGGGGCTCAAGGCTTCATACTATGACAGACGGGAAGAGCCTAAGGAAGTCAAGGAGTCCGAGGGCGGCTCAATACCTTGGGGGGTAAGGAGCGCTCTGGTCAGGGCGGGCGGCCCTGTTGACGTCATATACGACTACGGCGACTTCGGCAAGGAGCCCGGGGCCTTCGTCTTCGGCAGGAGCGCTAAGGAGGTCGCAAGTAAGGTAATTGCCATAGCGAGGAAGCTAAGCGATCTGCAAAGGGCCTGAGGTCACGTCCTCCTCCCTGTCCTCCTAGCGGCTATGTGCCCTACCTTCCTCCCAGGTGGAGTGTTCCTGGCAACCGTGGTAGGCCTGCCCTCGTGCTGGTGTGAGCCGCCTCCGAACGGATGATTCGCGGCATTCATGGCGACGCCCCTGACGGTCGGCCACTTGCCACCCTTCGCCTTGAACTTGTAGTACGAGGCCCCAGCCTTCAGGAGGGGCTTCTCAACTCTACCGGCCCCTGCCGGCACCCCTATGGTCGCCCTGCACCTGCCGTCCAGCTCCTTCTCCTTCTTGCTTGGGAGCAGCACCTTGACCTTTGAGTCTGACTTGCTGAGAACTATCGCGTAGCTCCCTGCCTGCCTGGCCAGCTTGCCTCCATCGCCGGGCCTCAGCTCGAGGTTGAAGACAGGGGTTCCCTCGGGTACCTTCGAGAGAGGGAGCACGTTCCCGAAGGCGGGCTCTGCTTCAGGCCCGACCTTAACCTTCTGGCCAACGTACATCCCCTCGGCGGCTGGCATCAGGAACTCGGTGCCGCCAGTGAGGACGACGCGCGCCAACGGTACGTACCTGCCTGGGTCATGCGTGAGTTCCTTCACCACGCCCTCAAGGGTCCTATCGCTGAGCTGCGGGTACCTAGCCGGCCCTGGGTGTATGCGGTCAGGGCTTCTGAAGGTCGGTGACCCCTTGCCAGCCCTCTGCTGCCTTAGGCTCTTCCCCATCTTTCCCGACGCCCTCGCCTAGGCCGAGGCGGGGGAGGGTTTTTAGCGATTTAGTGAAGTCCAGGACGCGGACGTGCCTTACCCTGCCCACCTCGTCCCTCATTATAGCGTGGCCCACTGGAAGCGACTTTAGCTCCTCAGGCCTCTCAAGGCCGAGCTGGGCCCCGAGCTCAACGTATAACTGCGTGAACCCCCCAAAGATGAACTTTGTCCCCGTGTTGTCAACTATTGGCTTTCCAACGTCTGTCGGCAGCTGGCTAGCGTAAATTAGGTAAAGGCCCTTACTCCTGCCCTCCCTCAGCGCGAACTCCATGTGAACGGCTGACCCCCTCGTGAACCTCCAGACCTCGTCAAGCACGGCTACGTACCTGCCCCTCATCCGTCCCTCGCTTGACTGCAGCGCTAAGGACGCTACTACGAGGGAGCCGTACACGTTTCTCACTTCGTTTGGGAGGCCCCTGAGGTCAAACACCATGAGCCCCCTCGCCTCAAGCCCTGCCCCCTCACAGACAGGTACTTGGACCCCATCCCCAGTCTCCCTGGCGCTCTCTATTAGCCTCTCAGCTACCCCGTCGACCCTAGACATGGGCACGCAGGAGCCGACCTCAGGCCTAACGTACGAGTCTGCAATGGGTCTGAGGAGGTCGGCAAGGTCCCCCTTGGGGTCTATTACTATAACCGCGAATGGGTCCCCAAATGTGTGGGAAAGGAGGGCGAGCTGCGCCGAGATCCCTGAGAGGAGCACGGTCTTGCCCCTTCCCGTTGGGCCGAAGACGCCTATGTGCACCCTGAAGCCGTAGGGCCACTCCATTGCTGCTATGTTCCCGGGCTCGTCAACGTCGTCACCTATCACGACCCCTAGCTCATCGTTGGCAACCTCCCTGTTTACTACAACTGGTCCCCACCCCTCGTCCCTCAGCAGACCAGGGCGTGACGAAACCATTAGGTCGCCTAGCTCAGAGGCCTTGACCTTCCTGAGCTTGACGTTAGCCTCCGCCTCTACAAGGTCCTTGAAGGCCTCGGCCGCCAACATCGAGTCCCTGTCAGAGGGGTCGACCCAAACGACGAACCCGAAGCCCCCTGTGTATGGGACCTGCGACCTCATGATGTCCTTATAAAGCCCCTCAAGGAAGCTCAGCCTCTCACGGTACTTAATGTGCCTTGTCGCTGTGTAGGCGAACTCCGCCTTCCTTATCTCCTCCTCGAGGAACTTGATCAGCGAGCTCTTCTTAACGGTGTACATGCTGCTGAGGAAGGTGACCGACAACCTCGCTGACCTAGCCAGTTTCGCCAACCTGAGCGGGAGGTCGGACCCCTCCCTCGGAACCTCCTCTGCAACGTAGGGAACCCCAATGAGCCTTCTGCCATCGACATGGATTGAAAGCTCTCCCTTAACCTTGTCTTTCCTGAACGTCATAGGGACGCCGAGCTCCCTAGACGATCTGAGGTTCCGTAGCATTAGGCCGGCGGTTACTACGGCGACCGCTGCCAGGAACGCGTTAAATGCGACGGAGGCGCCGTCCAACTCACGTCAGCCTCGGCATTATCCCCCTCCTTCCACCCAGCAGCCTGGCAAGGGCATAGGTGACCGATGTCAGGACGGCCACGTACATCAGGGGGACCGTAAAGTAGTAAATCAATAGGTCCTCTATAACGTTAACAGACAGTCCGTTGAGCCCAAAGGACGTGACTGCGTAGTCAATGGTCTTCACGCCCTTGACGCTCGCCTGTCCGCAGTTGTTGACCTTAAGCCAGACGGTCGCGTTCATTGGACCCAGGAGGAACCAGGACTTCCCCCTAATGCCATCCCACTCCCAGGAGCCGGTCCCCATTGGAAATGTTGAGGTAACGTTTACCGAGCAGTTGTCAGGGGCCCTGATCTCGAAGATCTGGGCGTACCACATGGATATCCTGAAGACTCCACCCTCGGAGGTAACAGAGGCGTTGACAGAACCTGGTGAATCGGTGAAGGCTATCACGTTATAGCCATTTGAGTACAGGATGTCAGGGGCCGTGAAGGTCACGGATGGGCTCGAGTTCATCGGGGAGTATGGGAAGGGGGTGAGCGCGAACTGCCACCCGTCATCGACGACGTAGGCGTAGACCGGAACCTGGCTCGGTATCGATATAAGCCCAGGCTCGCCGGCGTAGGGGTCTATTGGAGTACCTTCCCTGTTCGTCACGTATTGGGCGACTAGCTTGCCTGAACCGCCTGAGGTCACATAGATCTCCACCACAGCGTCACCAACAGGCCCTCCGGTCCCGGACAACACCTGGGCTGTGACGTAGGTAACCCCCCAGTTTGCGCCCTGCGCGGTCACGTTGACCTGCGGCGACTCAGCGACGTAGGAGACGAAGGCAGGGAGCACCTGAAGGCCCACGCTGAAAGTTAGCACGAAAGCTATGAACCAGGCCCCAGCCTCCCTCCCGAGCCTGAAGGGCACGGAGAATAGGACGAGACCAAGCAGGGCGACAAGGCCCCCTGCGTTCCTCACCATGAATTCAATTACAAGCAGGGTTATCATGAAGAGGATGTCAGCTGTCAGGGCGTCGTTCAGAGGTCCCAGGAGCGCCCTGACGCCGCTGAGGCCAGGGGCGTATGAGAGAACGCCTGAGATCGCCGTAACGGCGACCTTGAGGGAGAGCACAACGTCTAGCCCGCCTGTAAGCCACTGGTCAAAGTAAACCCAAGAGCCCCCTAACATCCTGGCGAGCTCGTCGGAGAACTGCATGAGTCCCGTCAATGATAGGGCCAGGGCGAAGGAGAAGATGGAGTCCCTTACTAGGGACCCGCCCCACCTCTTAACCCCCCTGAACGGGAGGGGGAGGGCGAATATCAGGACCCCGATGTAGAATGTCAGCAGGGCCAGCTTGATAGCTATGTAGAACAGGTATCCAAAGGGCGTCATTAACTGCCTATCACCGCCTTGACGATATATGTTATGAACGTGAATATCGTTGACCCGAGCGCTAGCCAGAGGGCAGCCCATATGGAGTCCTCGATGAGCCCTGACCCCGCCCTCTTGAGCCTCGAGAGCGGTATCGGTGCGCCCCTGAGGGTCCAGCCAATCGTCCAGGTCAATATGAAGAGGGCCCACGCGGCGGCCGTGACCTCCTGTGTCACGCTCTGAATGAAGGCAACTACGCCCACCCGTGCCACCGAGGAGGCGTGTAGACGTAAAAGGGGGAGGGACCGGGCCGAAAAACCTCAAGCAGGCACGTACACTGGGTTTTGGAGCGTTGACACGGCCCTCTCGGCTGCTAACGCGTCCCTGACGAACTTCGGCACGTTAAACATGTTCCTGTGGGACTCGCCGTCATAGAACCTGTTACCCTTTACGCCGATTGAGGCGAGGGCCCTGTCAACGTCAAGCTCTTTCAGTCCCTCGAGGTTTAAGTCGCCGGAACCCATCACGAAGCCCCACAGGCCCTCAAAGCCCCTCATGTACACGTAGTACGTTATGGCATGCCCAAAGGCCGCCTTTACCGTGTTGTATATCGTGGCGTGAACCTTTGGCGTGAGCGTTGGGCTCGTGGCCTGGGTCACGAAGACTCCGCCTGGGTTCAGTCTCGACCTGACAAGCTGATACGTCTCCTTCGTGTAGAGCCTCCACGCGGGTCCCCCGGCCTCAGGGTCCACAAGGTCGCCTATGATAACGTCAAACTTCTCGCTCGTCGTGTTAAGGTAGTGCTCTGCGTCGTCGATAACAAGCTTCAGGCGTGGGTCCTCGAAGGCCCCCTTATGCCACTCTGGGAGGAGCTCCTTGCAGGCATTCACTATCTCCTCATCTATGTCAACCATCACGACCCTCTCTACGGTGGGGAACTTTAGGGCCTCCCTCGCGGTTGCTCCCTCCCCGCCCCCTAGTATCAGAACGCTCCTTGGGGACCCGTGGGCAACCATTGCTGGCTGCACGAGGGACTCATGGTAGACGAACTCATCAACCATCGCAGACTGCGTTTTGCCATCAATTACCAGGGCCTTTCCGAGGTCCTCGAACTCGACCACAAGGTACGTCTGGTACTTGGTCTTGCCAAAGGAGTAGACCCTCTTCACGGCGTGGGCGTGGATAGTCGCAGGGGTGCTCCACTCGTAGATCCAGTGCCAGTTGGGGTACGTTACGGACACGGCACGCTCCACCGAGGGAGAGGAGAGGATCTAGAAATTTAACCTGAAGCCTGCTCCCCCTTCTCAGCCAGGACGGCGTTAACTATTCCGTCCTGCCCTGGCCTTGAAGTCACCACGGCGAGGCCGAGCTCGGTCCTTATCACAGTACCCCTCGTAATTATGTTCCTCCTCGCGTACTCCCTGTTGGCCGGGGTGCTGACGACTGCTAGTATCTTGACTCGCTTGGTCTCACCGGTCTTGGGGTTAGATACCGAGGCCTCGCTCGCAGTCCTGGCCGAGACCTTCACGTTAGCCCCCCTCGTCCTCTTGATAACGCTCTCCTTTCCCTCCCCTAGGACCGCCGGCACATAGGGCTCGCCCATGGCATATCTCCTCTTCCTCTTATGTGGGAGCGACCTGAGCCCTCCGCTCGACTTCCTCAGGTCCCTGTGCTGGTAGACGCCCAAGCTGGACCCCGAAAGGCTTACGAGGAAGCCTGATTTAAGGATTAATGAACTAGCGACAGGGCGCGTATGTCAGCTCCCGGGCCACGAGGCTTGCGACATCCCTCGTGGACACCTCCGAGAGCGTGGCCTCTATTGCCCTGAAGGCCTCGGCCTGACCTAGGTCCCTCGGTGCCCAGCCTACGACCCATAGGAGGGAGTCTATGTGAGGGGTAGGCACGCCGCTAATTGACGAGATCCTGGCCCAGGCCTGCTGGGCCATGGTCGGTTGCCTGACGAGGACCCTATAGTCTCTGTCGACCTCGACAATACCGGATGTTACGCTCACGCAGGCAACCCTTACGTCAATTGGCATGGGGATGTTGTAAAGCAGGGGCACCAGGGACCCCCTAGGCCTAGCGGCGTAGTAGGCCATCTTAACCGAGAATGCGATCGTCTTGGCCTCCCTGCTGGAGCCTAGCGCTTTCGCGATGGCATAGTGGACGCTCAGGGGGTCCCTTATTGGGAGCGCTGGGTCGGTCATGAGCCTTTCCAGCAGGTCCCTCGCCCCACGGACAAGCCTCCTAACCCTTGATATCTTCCCCTCCCTGCCAATAACGGCGCCCCGGCAGCTCATCAGGAACCCCTCAACCCTGCTCCCAAGGGCTTCAATGTCTCTGGGCGGTTGAGCCGATGAGAGGAACTCGGAGGCACATGACCACCACTCCTCTCCCCTCATCGCAAGCCTATAGCTGACCGAGGCGACGAGGACAGCGTACACCTCGGCGACCCCCCTGCCAACCGACTCAGCGAGCCTCTGGAGGGCGGCGTACTGAGGGTCCGTTGCCTCCTCCAGCCTCAGTATGGCGGGCAGGCCTAGCTTGCCGATTGCCATGGCGACGGCAGCAACCCTAGCGTCCGAGACCCTCACCACCACGACCACCCAATGGGCTTAACCCTGGCGCCGCGCAGGTAAACCCCCTCGCCCTCCCTGACGATCCCAACCTGCCAGCAGGTGCCTCCGCACCGGGAAATGAACTCCTGGGCACTCTCCGTGGGGACCGTGACGGCGATGGAGTAGTCCTCCCAACTGTGGACGGCCTCATCTTCACTAACGAGGCCTGACAGGGAAGGGTCGATAACAACCCTTTCCAGGTCAATTCTCACGCCGCTTGAGGACGCTATGTTGTGGAGAGTGGCCGCCCACCCGTCGCTGTTGTCCGACGAGGAGGTAGCATGTCTTGAGATAAGCTCAGCCACGTGTACGCCGAGCTCGGGCCTCCTTATCCTATCAACCACGCTTCTTGGGACTGCCCGGGCATCTAGCCTTGACTCAAGCACCTTCGCGGCGACTGAGCCGTAACCAACGTAGCCCACCTGAACCACTACGTCGCCGGGCCTAGCCCCTGACCTCCTCACAGGCCTCTGCGTCGTTCCAACGACAGCGACGTCTATCCATATGTCCCCCTCTGACCTATTGGCGTCGCCTTTGTATACCCTTGCCCCTATCTTGGCGGCCGCCTGTCCCACCCCCCTCGAAGTTGAGATGAGGACGTCAAAGGAGGAGGCTCCGAGGCTGAAGGCTATGGCTATTGGTCTCCCACCAGAGGCGATTACGTCACTTGCTGACGCAACGGTCGCCTTGTACCCCCAGTCCTCCCAGCTCATGAATGGGAGCCTGCTCCTCGAGGCCGAGTAGCCGTCGATATTTACCAGGATACCGTCTGGGCCCCAGGCGTCGACATCAAGCAGGTCAGAGTTCCCGGCCGCCTCTGCCAGCACCCTTATTACTTCGTCTTCCCTTCTCAAGCGGCCCCCCGAAAAGCGCTAGGAGTTATAGCTTAATTACCTGATCTAAAACCAGTCAGGTTGGGCGAGGCGGGGCTCTTGCTCCCCAGCATGATACCATCAGCCATCGGCATCATACCCGACGGCAACAGGAGGTGGGCTCGGAAGGTCGGAATCCCTTACGTTAAGGCGTACAGGGAGGGGTATCAAAGGCTTAGGCAGACGCTGAGGTGGATCCTTGATGAGGGCGTGAGGAGGGCAGTCGTTTACGTTTTGAGCAGGGAGAACTGCACCAACAGGCCCCTATATGAGAGGGAGGTCCTCGGCAACCTCCTTATCGGGGGCCTAAGGGACCTGAGGAAGGACGAGGTAATACATGGGGAGAAGATAAAGGTTAAGGTCATCGGGGACCTCTCGCTAGTGTCCGAGACGGCAAGACAGGAGATCATCGCATTAGAGGGTGAGACCAGCGATTACAGCGGGGGCTCACTTCACATGGGGATATGCTACAGCGGCGAGTGGGAGAGGGGGATAATAGCCTCGGGGCTCCCCGCGCCGTCGATACTGGCCGGTGTCCCAGAGGTCGACCTCATCGTAAGGACCGGCGGCATGAGGAGGCTCAGCGGCTTCTTCCCGCTCCAAACCACCTATGCTGAGCTTTACTTCACTGACACGCTGTGGCCCGACTTCAACAGCGAGGAGCTGAGAAAGGCCATTGAGTGGTTCAGCACGCAAAAAAGGAATTTTGGGGCTTAGGGCTAGGCAGGCTCGAAGTAAATTATGTCGAGTATGTTGCCCTTCCTCTGCTCCTTGGGCTTGAACACGGGCCTAACGCTCATCCCTGGCTTGACGCTCGAGGGGTCTGCGTTAAGGACGTGTATCATGCCAACGTCCGCGTCGTCAGGTTTCACTAGGGCGACCACTACTGGCTTCTCAAGCCTGTTCCCGTACAGGTCCTCGTATATGACAGTGTAGTGCTGTACCCTCCATGGGCCTCTGACCTCGACTAGCTCGCCCTGCTGGAAGTCCGGGCAGAGGGTCTTCGGAGGCACGTAGACCCTGCCGTCCCGGCACCTCATGCCAAGTACCTTGCCGTCAATCAGGGCATTGGCTAGCTCAAGGCCGTGTATGCCTGGGGTGTAGACGTACTTGTCTACCTCCTCCCTCTCGGGCCAGACAACGATGTCCTGGAGCCTCCCGTGCTTGTTCCAGCTCATCCTCTCACCCCATTGGCTCAAAGCACTCTATATCGACGATTGACCCGGTCCTCTGCTCCTTCGGCCTCCACCTGGCCTTCACCTTCAGCCCTATCACCTTGTCGCTCATCGCGACCTCTTGTGGGACGCAGAGCCTGTGGAAGAGTCCAGCGAACTCATAGCCGTCCTCAGGATACCCTGGCACATCGAGCTTTACAACGCCTATCACCTCTGGCTTCTCAAGCCTCTCCCTCTTAACTGAGATGTAGCTCACAACGGCGACCTGAACAGTGCCCGTGTCCGGGACCTCGACCCAGTCAGTTAAGGCGACGTGACAGTACTCGCAGTAGTCCCTCGGCGGCACGTAGACCCTGCCACACCTTGGGCACCTTCTGCCGAGCATCTTGCCCTGTTTCAGGCCAAGCAGGAACCTCGATATCGTCGGCCCAGCGGAGAAGTCAAACTTGGCTATTGGAACGGTCTCAACAAGCCCAGGAAGCGAGTACATCTCCTTCGAGCTGAGCTTCCTTCCGGGCAGCTTCACGCTCATGCTCCCACCCCTCAATTACCCAAAACAATGACCGTGCCGGCCTGCATTAGGTCGCCCCAGGCGTTAGCGACCGCCCTGTTGACGGGCTTCTTGACCTGCCTTGGGCCTGCCTCGTAGCGCAGCTGCCAGAAAAGCTCGGCCACCTTCATGACCCCCGCTGCCGCTATGGGATTTCCGACTCCAAGCAGGCCGCCGCTCGGGCTTGTGGGAAGCTCGCCGTTCCTGTCAAAGTAACCCTCCTTGAGCAGCTTCCACGCCTCGCATGGCCTTGCCAGCATCAGCCCCTCTATGTGGTGGAGCTCCTTGTAGTCGAAGGGGTCGTATGGCTCTGCGATGTCTATCTCCGTCCATGGCCTTTCGATGCCTGCCATCTTGTAGGCCATCCTGGCTGCGTAGTTCAGGTACCTCGGGTAGGCCAGCTCCCTGTTCTCCCAGTGTTGGTTGTCAAGGGTGAACCCAACTCCCTCTATCCATACAGGTGAGTCGGTCACCTGTCTCGCCACGTTCTCGCTCGTTATGACGAGAGCGGCGGCGCCGTCCGTCACGGGTGACACGTCAAGCTCCTGTACTGGCCAGACCAGCACCTCGCTTTTCAGGACGTCGTCAACCGTTATGTTGGCGGCAACCTGCGCTGCTGGATTGTCAAGGGCGTTCCTCTTGTTCTTCACGCTAACGAGGGCTATGTCCTCCTTCTTGGCGCCGCACTTGGCCATGTACCTCCTCATCTCCATGGCGAATATCCAGATGAGGTTGGGCTCAAGGGGTCTGTGAATTATTGGGTCCCATATGTACCTGAAGACGTACTGTGGGTGCGGGTGGGCTGGGCTCATTTTCTCCTCCCCCACCGCGAGCACCGTCTTGCACAACCCGCTGGCCACGTGCCACCATGCCGAGACGGGCACGAAGACTCCTGTGCCGCCCCCGACGTAGACCCTCGTCATCGGCTTCCTTATGGCACCTGAGCCGTCGGCCAAGTACTCGCCCTTGAGGTGGACGCCGTCGAAGGTGTCAGGAGCCGAGCCAACTACGACGCAGTCTATGTCCTTCAGCGTCAGTCCAGCCTGGTCAAGAGCCATGTTGGCGGCCTCCCACGCCAGCTCCCTTGGGGTCTCAAGGGCCCTCCTCATGAAGGTCGTGATGCCGGCACCTACCATCGCGACCCTGTCCTTCACGAACAGGTTCGTGACCATTCTTCCTCACCCCGAAGACAGGATCGCAACCGCGCTCGTGAACGTCGGGACCCCCCTCCAGGCGGCCACCAAGGCCCTCCTCGCCCCCTTGACCTGGTGCCTCCCGGCCTCGCCCCTCAGCTGTAGAACCGCCTCAAGCAGCCTCGCGAGACCAGTGGCCTCAAGCGGAACTCCCATCGCTAGGGAGCCGCCGCTCGGGTTCACTGGGAGCGGGCCGTCCCTGTTGAAGTGCCCCTGCTCAAGCAGCTTAGGAGCCTCGCCCTCCTTGGCGAGCATCAGCTCCTCGGCCGTTAGGAGCTCCATGAAGCTGAACCTGTCCTCGACCTCAGCTAGGTCAAATGTCCCTGCCGGGCTGCCTCTTATTTCGGCGGTCTTGTAAGCCATCAGGGCCGCGTCCCTTAGGGACAACATTCGGCCCCACTCATGCCACTCCACGGCACCTGAGCCGGTCTCTGTGGAGAAGCCGACTCCCTCGAGCCAGACTATCCTGTCCGTGTACTTCCTCGCGGCCTCCTCCGAGGCCAGGACGAAGGTTATCGAGGCGTCAGAGAAGTCAGCGATTTCATACCTGGACATCGGGTAGATGGCGTAGGGGGCGCTGAGAACATCGTCAAGCGTTATCCTTGAGGCGAAGGAGGCCCTTTCATTATAGAGCCCGTTGTTCCTGTTCTTGACGGCGACCATGGCAATGTGCTCCCTGGAGGCGCCGGTTCTCTGCATGTACGCCTGGGCGTCAAGGCCCGCTAGGAAGAACGGGTTACCTGTGGGGAGGGGCCTCACGTGGAGGGGGTCCAAGGCCATGTTATACACTTCCTGTAGCGTCCTGATCTCGCTTGGCTTCCCGTGCGCCTCAACGGCGACAACGTTGGCAAGCCCTGACCTTATCAGCATGTAGGCGTGGGCAATCCCCAGGAGTCCGTCACCGGAGACCGTGAAGGTGGGCCTCAGGGCGCCCCCTATAGGCTCCGGGGCGAACTCGTCTGTTATCGCAATTCCCTCCCACAGGTCCTCCTGGCAGTCGATGAAGACGTCAACGTCCTTACGGGGGTCAACGTTGGCGTCAGCGTATGCCCTATGCGAGGACTCGAACATAAGGCCCTGAAAGTGGGCCTCAGGGGTGGAGGGGCGAAGGCCGTACCATCCTACGCCGATTACCGCAACCCTTTTTGTCACTTGCCCCTGACCGTATTCATGTGGCAAGGTGCGTGGAATAAAAACCGTGCACAATCCTGGGTACATAACAGGTGGGGTTACGGTTGGTCTACCTATGGAATCCTCCAAGGGATGTCGTGCAGGAGGCCAACGTCACGACATTCATGGAAAGGCATGGCATCAGGTCATACTCCGACCTTGTGAGGAGGAGCACCCAGGACATCAGGTGGTTCTGGGGCAACCTGCCAGGCTGGCTTGAGCTCGAGTGGTTTAGGGAGCCGACCGAAGTTTACGACGCCTCAAGGGGCGTGGAGTGGACGAGGTGGTACGTAGGCGGGAGGATCAACGTGGCCTACAACGTGCTTGACA
Source organism: Acidilobus sp. (assembly GCA_049974445.1). Lineage (GTDB taxonomy): Archaea > Thermoproteota > Thermoprotei_A > Sulfolobales > Acidilobaceae > Acidilobus. The sequence continues at coordinate 3,360 of JBMFIT010000004.1, read as the reverse complement.
GGGTTGTGAAGAGGGGGCTTGGCGGCAGGGTGGCAATGACATGGATAGGCGAGGACGAGAAGGTGATCCAGGTAACATATAACGAGATGTTAGAACAGGTGAACAGATTCTCAAACCTCCTCGTGGACTTGGGTGTGAGGAGGGGCGACGTTGTGGCGATATACGCCCCTATCGTGCCAGAGACCGTGGTCTCTATGCTCGCCGCGATGAGGATGGGGGCCATAGCCGCCCCCATATTCAGCGGCTTCGCTCCAGAGGCCGTGGCCGACAGGCTGAGGCTCGGCGAGGCCAAGGTAGTGGTGACCGTTGACGGCTATTATAGGAAGGGCAAGGCTATACCCCTCAAGCCGAGCTCAGACGAGGCGATAAGGCTATCGGGCATTAACGTTAAGCAGGTCGTTGTGAGGAGGCTCGGCATTGACGTCCCATGGAATGATGACAGGGATATGTGGTTTGACAGGTCCATGGCGACCAAGAGGCCCGAGTTCGAGCCCGCCGAGACCGAGGCCGAGGACCCGGCCATACTGATGTTCACAAGCGGAACGACAGGTAAGCCCAAGGGGGCAGTGATAAGCCACGCCGGCATGCTCCTCCAGCCGACGAAGGAGCACTACTTTAACCTCGACATAAAGCCTGGGTGGACGGGCAGGAGCGACGATCTTTGGTGGATCACCGACCTAGGCTGGATGATGGGTCCCTGGATGGTAGTTGGCTCGCAAGCCCTGGGGGCCTCTCACCTATCGATCGAGGGCGCCCTTGACTACCCGGTCAGGGACAGGGTCTGGGCAACCATAGAGAAGTACAAGGTGACGCATCTCGGCTTCGCAGCTACGGCCGCAAGGCTCCTTAAGGGGCTAGGCCGCGAGGCCTATGAGCCCCATGACCTGTCTAGCCTCAGGGCGTTCGGCAACACCGGCGAGCCGATAGACGAGGACACGTGGATGTGGGTGGTCAGAGACCTCGGGGAGGAGAGGAGGCCCATGATCAACCTTAGCGGTGGAACTGAGATAATGGGCTGTTTCGTGATGCCGAGCCCTGTCGTTCCGCTTAAGCCCTCCACCCTGTGGGGGCCAGCCCTCGGCATGGACGTTGACGTATATGATGACGACGGTAGGCCGGTGAGGGGGAGGCCTGGGTACCTAGTGGCCAAGAAGCCCGCGCCGAGCATGACGAGGGGCCTATGGAGGGATCCCGAGAGGTACATAGAGACGTACTGGAGCAGGTTCCCTGGCGCGTGGTACCACGGCGACTACGCCCTGATTGACGAGGACGGCTTCTGGTACATCCTGGGCAGGGCCGACGACGTAATAAAGGTCGCCGGAAAGAGGGTCGGGCCCGCGGAGGTCGAGACCATAGTAAATAGCCACCCGGACGTCTCAGAGAGCGCCTGCATAGGCTACCCGCACCCCGTGAAAGGGGAGGTCATAGTGTGCTTCGCGATACCGAAGCCTGGCAGGAGGCTCGGGCCGGAGCAGCTCGAGCAGATAAAGGTCATGATTTCCCAGAGGCTCGGCAAGCCCTTCGAGCCAGAGGCCGTAGTGCCAGTGAAGGACCTTCCGAGGACTAGGAGCGGCAAGATAATGAGGAGGATCGTGAGGGACGCGGTCCTTGGGAGGCAGGTTGAGCAGACCCCAGTGCTGGAAAACCCTGACTCCGTGAATGCGGTCAGGGAGGCGGCGCAGGAGCTGAAGGGGCTGATGAAGTGAGCCGCTCGGCCAATCTAGCCCTCTTCACCACCTCGGCCGTTTGTCCCTGCGCCTTCACCTCAATCATTTTAAGTTCACTCATGATCGGGCGCAGGGACTTGGCCCTCAGCCACCTGCCATGCCTAACGGCAGGCGGGTCATGGGGCCCCTTCGAGCCCAACGGCACGGGGCTCACATCCCCAGCCCTCCTCAACAGGTTATAGAGGGCGACCACGTCCCTGTGCCACATCTCCCCTCCTTTCTCGCAGACCCCGACCCTTGGGGCATCGCCCCCATCGGGTCGGTAAACTATCCTAGACCCGTGGATAGGGCACACGGAGGAGGTGTAGGAGGGGTCAACCAGGATCACGGGGACGCCGAGCTCCCTGGCCTTCTCAATGATTGCATTCTTCATTGAGGAAAACGCCGAGCGGTAGACCCTCAGCCTGAGCTGTTTATCCTTAATGTCCTTTACCATGTGCTCTGGAGCTCTCTTGGGCAGGTCCTCTAAGACTATTGCGCTCCCGCTCTCAAGGGCCTCCTTGACGATCAGCTTGGCCAGCTTCCTCCTGATGTCGAGCTTCTTATCCCTCTCCCTCAGCCTCCTTAACTTCCTCCTCACTTCTCTATCCTTAGTTGACTTACCAGTAGTTATTGACCTCCTCCTATACTCATATCCTAAAGTAATCCTCTTAGTATTCGTTTCAAGCAACACGGGTTCACTGTTAATAAGTGCAGAGACCGAATTCTCATTTAAATCAACTGGGATGAAGCCCTTTGGTTCATAAGGTTCAGGCTCATCCCTCTTAAAAATGACGTAGAACTCTACAACATTCCCCTTCAGTAGCCTAAACCTAGCCTCACCCGCAATCAACCAGCCCTTATTATAATATCTCCAGAAGATCTTAGGGAAGGTCGGTGAAATGAAAACCTTACCCCTCTTTACTGCTATCGAAATTGTGTCAAGTCCGAACTTCCACAAGTGATCATCTAGATGTACAGTGACCCTCCTCACTGACGGTTTATCAGTATAAGCCCTACCCCTCCTCTTTAACTTCTCAAAACTGTCCAACCTCTCGCTAGCATCCTCGCACGCTGTATAGATGTAGTGGGAGGGTAAGTCCTTATGCTTCTCCCTCTCAGCCCTGTAAACTCCAGATTTAATCCTGGTGAAGGAGGTAGTCTTGTTTGACAGCCCATAATTTATTGCCTCCTCTAGAACCTCTCTGTACTCCTCCTCAACTTCCTTAAGTGCTGAGTATGTGGCGTGGTCGACCCTAACTCTTAACTTCGCTGCCCTCTCCATTTAGCTCACCTATCAGCTTTTTAACACCCTGAACTAGGATCGTCTTCTTGTGGCTCCTCACCCCGTAGATCTTCCCAGCGAACGATGTGATGATTGAGATCAAGTCCTCCACGAGCTCCTGAGTGGCGTCCTTCGGCTCCTCGCCGAAGACCACCTCAATCCTAACCCCCATTGTTGAAAAGAACTCCTCTAAGTACTCGAAGCCGAACCTCGTCAGCCTGTCCTTGTAGCTCACCAGCACGACGTCCACGCCCCTCCCCTCGACCAGCTTGAAGAGCCTCAGCAGCCCTTTCCTCTGCGTGTTCAGCCCGCTCGCTATGTCCCTCAGGACCTCAACCACCCTGTAGCCCTTAGCCGCCGCGTAGCTCG
>JBMFIT010000003.1:29926-43007 GCA_049974445.1 Acidilobus sp. | reverse complement strand
CCTGACACAGCAGGCAGTAGAGTTCATTAGGAAGTCACTTGAAGCACCGGGCAAGACCCCCTATGGAAAGAAGCCAGAGGCCCTAGCGGCCGCGGCCGTCTACCTTGTCGCCAGGCTGAATGGGTATGAGGTGAGCCAGACAGACGTCGCCGAAGTAGTTAATCTGAAAGAGTCTACCGTGAGGAAGCTGTACAGGTTTCTCATGGATGGGATGGTAGTGGTCGTCGACGTCTAGGCGTTATAAGCGTTCCTCCCTTTTCTTCCCCTTAACCCCAGTTTTATAATTATGTAAACAATGATAGGGGGCGATACCAGAGCTGTCGAAAGTAGGGGAGAAGCTGAGATCAATCGCGTATAGGACCTCGCTGAGGCTATTGAGGGGCCTCGGCGCGGAGCCAGAGGACCTGTTGAACTTCGCCATCTCGCATGGGGTCCATCCATGGCAAGTATCAGCAATAGCAAGGTCGCTCACCTCATGCCCTAAGGACCCTGTTAAGATCTCAGAGGTCCTTGCCTCACTAGGCCTTTACGAGGACGTGGTGTACTTAGCCCGTCGCCTGAACTGCCCGATTTCATCAGACGCCATAAAGACCTCAAGAGCTGGTCTGCTGGGCCTCGCTGAGCCAAAGTGGGAGTCTGAGGCCGCGGCCCTCATCAACGAGAGGCCATTGCTGAGCGGGTCATCTGAAGTTATGAGCGCGGTGTGCGTTGAGGGCATGGTCGAGGTCAACGTTGATGGGGTTGTCGTCACAATCCCACCTAAGGGGACAGAGTGGAGATCCCCTCCCTCAGATGAGCTAGTCTCTAGGATAGCATCCCTAAGCGGGGCGCACGTAGTGCTCAGTTGGGGATGCGGCCTCGCTAGTGCCATCGACGCTAAGCTTCTTGTTGAGATAGCCTTCCCAGACTCAAGACCTACAATTCCAGTCCTTGCTCATAGCCTTGGCCTAAGTGGCCTCCTCAGCCCCTCGTCCCTGGTCATTGAAATTGCTAAGCACGCTGCCTTCACGCTTGAGGAGGCAGGCGTTGACTGGTCAAGTCTCCCCCGTGAGGTGAGAGGGGCCAGGGCGCTTATCCTCTACAAGGAGCCGCCGCGTTTATTAGCTGAGCAAGGGGTCATCATGGTTACCGACAGGCCCAGGGCCATCATAAGGACATGGAGGCCATTCAAGGTCGATCTCGCGCGGGCAGAGAGGTCTCGCGACCCCCTTGTCTTAGCCTCGCTGAGGTCACTACAGAAGAGGGGAGGTGACCCGCTCAGGGCCATGAGGAACAGGGGCTTCCTTAGGCACGGGGAGAGGCTCAGTAAAGCAATATTGGACTCACTAACCGTGAATAGAGTCCTCCCCACGGCAGGCGAACAGGTGGAGCCGTGGGACGTTAGGTGTCTTCAGGCCCCTCTTGGGGTTGAGGTCTCGGTCGATTGCATCAGACCTCTTAGGGAGTGTTTAACATCGGCTCCTCCACATGATGAGTCTCTAGTCTTAGAGCGGCTTGGCATCAGCTGCGATAACGACGTTAGTTTAAATGTCGACGATTTCTTAGCGGTCGGCAAGGTCAAGACAGGCGCCGTAGAGCCCTCTGGAAAGAGCTCGCTGGAATCAGTTTTCTCGGCCATAGCTGCGGCTAGCGAGAAGGTCGGGAGGCTGCTTGTAATAGTCCCCAACTGGCTGCTTTCTAGCCTCCTCAAAGAAGTCGTGTCACGCCCAGCAATAGATGATGACGTATGGGCCATGGGGGGTGGAACCCTTGTTCTGACCCTTGACGAGGTGTACTCCTCGCCTGAGTACCTCCAGTTGGCTGACGACGTAATTCTCCTGTTCCCTGAGAGGTACAGGGGGACAAGGAAAGCTGCCTCTAATGACGTGAGGGGCCTTGTCGAGCTTGCCATGGAGAGGACAAGGAGGCTCAGCGCCGTCGCTATAACGAGGGCCTGGTCACCCACTGACCCTATGGCTGAGCCTGTACCGCTTGGGTCAAGGCCCCTTACGGTCAGACTTGACCCTGACCTGCTAATGGATTATGCGAGGGATGTCTTCAAGGGCCTTTGGGGTAAGGGAGCAGTCCTTAGGCCTTACCAGGAGGACGCCCTTCAGCTGCTGTTCAAGATCATAGCTGACTCCAGGCCATCCCTGGAGTTCGTAATATTGCCCACAGGTGCGGGAAAGAGCGCGATCTTCCAGGTAGCCTCCGTCGTGATTAGCGACCTCGGTTTCGGCCCAACTCTCGTGGTGAGCCCTCTCAGGGCTCTCATGCATGACCAGGTCAGGAACGCTGTCAGGAGGGGGCTAGCAGCCAGTTACATCGACTCGACCGTTTCAGAGGCCAGGAAGGCAGACGTGGTTGAGGCCGCTGTTAGGGGGCTCCTTGACCTCGTCTATGTGACCCCAGAAGGAGTCAGCGCGGGCAACGCGAAGCGGTTGATAGAGGAAGAAGTCCCTGGCCTCATAGTGTTAGATGAGGCGCACGCGCTCTCGCGCTGGGGCCTCAGCTTCAGGCCTAGCTACCTCAGGCTTGCTGAAATAGTGAGAGGCCTAAGGTTAAGGGAGGGATGGCCCCCCGTCCTTGCGATGAGCGCGTCAGCGCCTCATGATGTAATAAGTGACGTAGTCGCTGCCCTAGGGTCTGACGAATTCGATGAGCTTAAGGTATCGCTAACCCATAGGAGGCTCGAGGGTGTTACTTATAGAGGGAGGCCAGTCGTCCTCAGGGCCCCCGCCATCAGGCCCGAGATAGAGGTTGATGTAATTCCAGCGCAGCCCGATGAGGGCAGGCTTAGCGTCCTTAGAAGGGTCGTTGGCGAGCTGTCCGAGTGGGCCTCATCCCTTGGGGGGCCATGGGTTGGAATAGTTTTCGTGCCCTTCGTTGAGAGCAAGGACAACCCCTGGATGAACGTAGACTACGTGGCTGGATACCTATCCTCTAGGCTTGGAGTTAGGGTTGCTAGGTATCACGGCAAGATGGGCGACAGCGAGAGGAGGTACGTTGAGGAGGCCTTAATAAGGGCGTCTCACGGCTCTGAAGACGATCCCAATATTGTGGTCGCGACCAAGGCCTTTGGCATGGGTGTAGACATACCAAACGTGAGGTGGACCGTGCATCTGATACCAAGCGAGAGCGTTGAGGACCTCTACCAGGAAATAGGCAGGGCAGGAAGGGACGGAAGGCCGGCGAGGGCAGTCATACTGTACAACCCGAGGGACATTAACGTCAGGGTCAGCCTGGCCAAGAGCCAGTCGGTCAGGCCCTCTCAGGTCTCAGCCACATTGGCTAAGCTAAGGGCCGCCGCAAGACTCTTCCCTAGGGGCTCACCTGTAGCGGTCCCTATAGGGGACAGTGGGGTCGATATAAGGACCCTTGACGTCCTACGACTCTCAGGTCTGCTTGATTACGATGTCGTCGAGGGACCACTGATTCTCAACGAGGGAAGCTGTGGATCCGAAGAAGTTGTCATCAGGCTGAAGGGTGGGAGGTGCCTCACGAGTGGAAAGGGAAAACCCGCAGCCTTGTGCTTAAGTGGCGATAAGGCTACATATAACCTTGCTGACAACTGTGACGTGGTCTTGTCATACCGTGGTCCCGTCGCCCTCATTTACTTAGAGCACAGAATCTCTAACGATGACGTGCTTCCGCCAGAGGCCTTCGCCCTCTCCCTATGGATGTCAAGAAGGGAGGTGAAGAAGGCCCTTGATGTTAAGGAGGCCCTTGAGCAGGCGCTCTCTGTTAAGTCAAGGGCTGGTGAAAGGGCAGCAAGCGAGGCGCTGAAGAGGCTGCTTGATATAAAGCTCAGTCACGGCTATGACCTTCCACGTGAGATTCCAAAGGTAGGAGGGGTCGTCACCTGTGAGTCTCTGAGGGACTGCGTAGAAAGAGCGGCCCCGACCGTTCACCAGCTAATTGATCAGCTAGGTGAGAGCTCAGTTACGGTAGCAGCCAGCCCAGCCATCGCCAAGGTCTTCATCGCGAAATACGTAACCAGGTACGGCAGGGCACCTCCTGTATCAGCGAACGCCTATGGCCGGCTCCTAAGGTATGCGAGGGAGAGAAGGCTTGACAAGATAATGGACTTAGGATACGTAATACTAGTCACAAAGAGGGGGTCGAGGGCCGAACAGCTGCTGGGGTCCCTAAGGAGGTACCCCTACTTGGCAGCATATCTATACGGGGTGAGGGATGAAAAAGGAGGGGGAGCGCCTTGAATTCAAGGGTCCTTTGCCTGACGGGCCCTGTCGCCATTATCGCGGCCTGGCTCGTAATATTCGTGAGCGCACACCTTAATCCGTGGTTCTCGATATGGGTGAACGCATTCAGCGACCTCGGCGGGCCGAGGGCTTTGTATCCTTGGGTGTATAATTACGGCATGATGCTCGTTGGGTCAATGGTCGCGCTCTTTGGATCGTGCTTGGTGGTAAGGGGTTTAGACAAGCTCCAGGATGTAGGCGGCTCTTTCTTCATCATAGCCGGGATATTCCTCGTGCTGATAGGCCTTTTCCACGAGGGAACGTACCCCCACGTGTTCGTTTCGAAGTGGTTCTTCGTCCAGGCAGACTTGAGCGCCTTCACGTGGGGCATGGGCTCACTTGCTTCTGGTTTGAGAAGGACCGGCGCGGCAGAGCTCATGATATCCCTGGCTGGCCCCGTCGGCGCTCTAGCAGTGAGATGGCAATCTGGAGCGTTAATAGAGGCCTACGGCATTGTCCTAATAGACGTCTTCGCTGCCCTAGCCTTCTTTGACGCAACTCGCAGTCTCACTCGCCACTATAGCCGGCAGCCGCAAGGTACTTCTCTGTGAGGTCTACCACGTCCCTAGCGGTCAGGATGCCCACAAGCCTATTGGACTCATCCACAATTGGGAGATGCCTTATCTTCTTCTCGGACATCAGTTCTAAGGCCCTGCTGAGGGGCTCGCTGCTCTTTACAGTGATTGGTGTCTTAGTCATAACGTTCCCTACCTGGGTGTCATAGGGCACGCCCTGCGATACTACGCGGGCAAGGTCGCGCTCTGTGAAGATCCCTATGACGATGCCTTCAGGTGAGGTTATCACGACGCTTCCTGTGCCGGATGAATACATGGCGGCCGCGGCGTCCCTGACGCTCTTGTCAGGTGAGAGCGTAACCACGTCCTTACGCGCCACCTCTTCGACCTTAACAGACCAGATAGACGTATTCCCACCAGAATCTCCCTGTATGGAATCGGGGTTTAATTAAGGCTTTCTATAAATGGCCACCGAACGGTGCTTTTATACTACCTGCTAGTCATCTGTGGCAGATCCTCGCCACACCCTCCTCCGCCCTCGGGAAAGCCCTATGGGGGGCCCTGCTGAAGTTCCACTCTCGCTTTACGTACTTTTCATTATAGAGCACGTTAGCGATCTCAAGCTCCTCATTCGTCGGAAGGCTTATGTAATACCCCCCGTGACCGAGGACTGTTGAGAAGGAGGAGGCAAGGGCGTGTATGATCTCATCAATACCTACGGGCTTTATCTCGGATAGGTTCGTCACCCTGTACTTCACGTTAGAGACCCCCTTATCTATTAGCTTCTTGCGCGAGACCTTCAGGACCGAGGCGAGCCTTGAGAGATCGGTTGAAACCAACATGGCGCCATGAAAGAACGTAGAGCCCCAGGAAATAGTGGCGGCGGTGCCGCTAACCTTCCTGCCAGCCACTATCACGTCATTAACGTTCTGAACCTCGGCCTGAAGCCCCAGGGCCCTTAACGCGGCGATGGGACCCCTTATCAGCTGGCTGAAGATGAAGTCAAGGGTACCCTTCTCTCCATCGGTAGACGTGGATAAGGCGTAGTTAAGGTTTCCCAGGTCATGATACACGGCCCCCCCTCCAGTGAACCTTCTAACCACGGAGGCGCCAATAGTGCCTGCCACGTCAAGGTTTACCTCCTCTTCGGCCCTCTGGAAGTAGCCAATTATCACTGCGTTAGCGTTCCTCCAAACCCTTAGCGTGTCCGGGACTAGGCCACACCCCCTTGCCCTGGGGACGGCCTCCTCGAAGGCCAGGTTGAAGTACGGGTCCTCTGGCTCCTCAAAGGTAACCAGTCTTAACCTCATTAGGTCTCCCCCCTTATAGCGCAAATTATTGCGTCAAGGAAGTCCTCAACGGAGGCCCCCACAATTTCAGCTGATGAGAGCGCTTCCCTGACGGCCACCGCCACCCTACCCCCTGAAGCCTCTATGCCCTGCAGCCTCAGCTCCAGCTGAAATACCGCGTCCTCAGGTAATAATATGAAGTCGCCTGTAATCGAGGCCTCCTCTATCTTTCCGTCCCTGATGGTGACCTTGGCCCTTATGAGGCCCTTCCTGGCCTTTACCTCGCAGACGCCCAACTCAGGCCCTTATAGCCCTGACCAGTTCCTCCTTAAGACCAATTCTCCTGTGCTCGAATATTCGCTTGTCCATGAGCTCTGGCTCGCGCCTGATCACTGGCTTGAACTCCATCTTTGACAGCACGTCCTTCTCAATGTCGACACCGGGGGCGACCTCTGAAAGCTCAAGTCCTTCTGGCGTGAGGGTGAAGACGGCCCTCTCCGTTATGTAAAGCACTCTCTTCCCCTGCCCCAGCATGACCTTAGACGAGCAACCTATTTTATAGACCTTATTGACGAACTTCAATATGTCGCCGTCGCTGAGTATTTTGAGCCTTCCACCCCCAACCTCATACTTTACCCCCTTGCCAGCCGTAAACAGGCCAGCGTAGTAAATCTCAGGTGAGCCTGCCGCTATGGCAGGGAAACCCCCAGGGCCAGGCATCCTGGTCTCCGTGTAGAAGGAGTTCACATTGCCCTCGCGGTCGACCTGCATGAAGCCAAGGGATGCCGCATCTATGACGCCTCCCTCGTACATGGTGAACTGGTCTGGTACCGATATGACGGCGAAGGCGCCAAGGGACACGCCGAAATCAGGGCCGTAGAGCGGTCTGCCCCCCCAAGTCCCTGACTCGACCGTCAGCACCATGAGGTCCTGCACCTCCTCCTCAACGGCGACCTCACCCACCATGGCCGGTATCCCGACGCCTAGGTTCACTACGACAGGCCTGCCAAAGCGCTTAACTAGGTTGGCAAGCTCTAGTGCAACCCTTCTCGCTATGACCTTTCTCTCGTTCAGGGGGATGTCTGACGTCGACCTCTCAAGCGCAGGAACGACTCGCCCTGCCACTATGGGGTCGTAGTCATAGCTGTGGGTCTGCCAGTGGTACTCCCTAGGCGCAACTATGACATGATCCACAAGCGGGCCCGGTACGACGACGAGCTTGGGGTTTAAACTGCCATACTTGGCTATCCTTAGGACCTGCGCGATCACAGTCCCCTTCTCAGGCATGGCCTTTGTGGCCTGGGCTATGTTAAGGACTGTCCCATAGGCCGCCTCGTCCTCGAGGGACAGGTTACCGATCTCATCAGCCGTGCTCCCTCTAATCAGTGCGAACCTGGGTTTGGGAGCTGTGTAGAGGAGGTACTCCTTTCCGTTTATATCAAGAAGCTGGACCCTAACGGCCCTTTTCTCCTTGGCCATCTCATTGAGGGCGGTTCCATCCTGCCTGGGATCGGCAGTGGTCCCAAGCCCTACCCTGGTAAGCACCCCTGGCCGACCGCTACCTACCTCCCTAAACCAGTAGGCGAGGATCCCTATGCTCCACGCATAGGCCTCAAACCACTCCTCCTTTACCATCTTCTGGAGGGTCTCGCTCCAGCCGTAGTAGGCCAGCAGGGCCCCCCTGATGAAGTCCCTGTCCCCCCTCTGATAAATCATCTGGGCTACCCTGTCAAGCCCCCTCCCGGGGGATCCCGGGAAAGTGTCGCTGATTATGAAGAGGTTCTTGGGGTGGCCGGTCTTAACGTACAGCCTGTAGAGCCTCTCGACTAGGTAGTCAGGGGAGGTGATCTCGTTGAAGCCCGATATGGCAACAACGTCACCGTCCCTTATCTGGGATAGGACGAAGTCGGGGTCACTGACTATCTTCCTCCTGGCTATAACCTCGACGACCTCGCTCATAAGGTTCACTCATGATAATATTAGTAAACGCCCAGCTTAATACCCAGCATGGCCTTTTGCACTGGGATACCCGTGTTCAAGGTGATAGCTACAGATGTCGATGGGACGCTAACCCTCAGGAGGGGCGACGTAAGGCTTAGCCCCTATGCCCTTAAGGGGGTACGGGAGGCCGAGAGAGCAGGAGTCAGTGTCATCATAGTGTCTGGCAACAGTCTACCTGTGACTGTCGGCCTTAGGACATACCTCGGTGCCAGCGGACCTGCTGTAGCTGAGAACGGCTGCCTAGTCTTTTACAGGGAGGAGGTCTTCCATGTCTGTAGGTCCGATGTGCCAAAGGAGCTAATTGAGAAGGTGAAGGGGTTAGGGCTGATCGAGACCTGGCAAAACCCCTACCGTCGGCATGACATAGCGTTTTATGTCCATAAGGGACGGGGTTCGGCGGAGTCCATCATTAACGAGGTCTCAGAGTTGGCCTCAAGCTACGGGGTTAGGGTCCTCTGGAGCGGCTATGCGCTTCACCTGAACACTGGAACCGGGAAGGCGGCTGGTGTGCTGAAGGCGATCGAGCTGTTAGGGGCTAAGAAGGAAGAGCTTGCTGCCATAGGCGATGGCGAGAACGACCTCGATATGCTGGCTGTGGCGGCCCTTTCAGGGGCTCCATCGGATGCCGCGGATCAGGTTAGGAGGGCTGTCAACTACGTAGCCCCCAGGCCAGGTGGGGCCGGCTTCCTCGACTTCGTCAGGGAGGTGTTGAAGAGGAATCCAAAACCCTAGTCAGAGACGTCCCTCTCTTCATCGCCAGCGGCTCAGCACTCGGCAAAGACATCATCACCCCTAGAGGGGCTGTGGGCCTATTATAACCTTGTCCTAGGCTTAATCGAGCTCGATGACGTCACCGTTCCTCGGCACTATCACGTCGATCCCTAGCTCCTCCCTTATCCTGTTAGCAAGCAGCGCCTGGCCATCAGGTTCTCCATGGACCAGTACAACCTTCTGAAGTCCGACGATCTGCCGCAGCGTCTGTATGACGCCCCTCCAGTCAGCGTGGCTTGAGAAGTCGAACAGCTGGAGCCTTGCCTTGACGGGGATCTTCCTCTCGCCGTCGAAGAACACGCCCTCCTCAAGGGCTACCCTCCCAGGGGTATTGGGGGCCTGGTAGCTGACAAGGAAGACCGCGTCCTTTTCATTGGAGACCAGCCTAGAGTAGTAGTAAAGGCTGGGCCCCCCCTTCAACATGCCTGCGCTGGCAATTATGACGCCGGGCTCCCTCAGGGCCTTCTTTCTGTCGCTCCAACCCTTCACGACCCTCTGGTCCTCAACGGCCCTTGCGAGGAGCCTCGGCTCCCTCAGGAAGGCACTGTGAGCCAGGTAAAGGTCAGTTATCGTGCGTATCATGCCGTCAATCCAGACGGGCCAGCTGAATCCCCTCTCCTCGAGGAGGCACATAATCTCTTGGCCTCTCGCTACGCTGAAGGCGGGTACCAACACCTTGCCTCCCCTCTTAACTACGTCGGCAATGCTGTCGTAGAAGTCGTCCTCGGTCCTACGCCTCTCAGGGTGGGTCATGTTAGAATACGTTGACTCTATTATGACCATGTCTGCTTTAACCCCGTCGAGCTTACTAGGTGACATCAGCTTGGTCTCAATGGTGTTCATGTCGCTCGTGTAGAGGACTCTATGGCCCCCCACGTCAACTATAACCGACGCCGACCCAGGTATGTGTCCGCTGTACATAAGGGTCAGCATGAAGTCACCCGACTCGACGGGCCTCTCGTAGTCCGTCTCCTCGGCGACCCCCCACATATCGTCAACGCTCTTGGTGTCAAATATAAGGTTAGGGCCATTGAGCTTTATCATGTCATATAGGAGGACCCTCGTCACGTCAAGGGTCAACGACGTTGCCAGGAGCCTGGGCCTAACAGACATGTATAGCGAAGGGGCAGCCCCCACGTGGTCGAGGTGGCTGTGAGTTAAGACGAGGGCCTCTAAGTCCTTAGGCCTTATATGAATAGGGTATATCGGAGCATCGTTCTCGTCAAAGTTGACACCGTAATCAAGGAGAACGTTCCTTCCCCTGTACTCTATTGCTACGGCTGCCCTTCCGACCTCCATCCCACTGCCCAAAACCTTGACCTTGACGGTCTTTTTCACGCCTTCGCTCAACTGCGTTCCTCCTTTAGGCCAGGCCCCAGTCTGCCTAGAAGGCTATATTAGGTAATATTTGTCTCCCAGAGAGGGAAAGAGCGCATTGATGGGCATCAATCCCAGGGAGCTAAGGAGGGCCCTCAAGAGGATTGGGATAGATGCCGAGGAGCTGAACATCACTAAGGTGTCCCTTGAGACCGCCGACGGAAGGGTCTTAGTAGTTGACTCCCCGCAGGTCATGGTAGTTAGAGCCAAGGGCCAGCCGACCATGATCTACGTCGTCGGGGAGCCCAAGGAGGTCAAGGCGGAGACGAGGCCTATTGAGGTCAGCGAGGAGGACGTCAGGCTAGTGGCTGAACAGGCCGGCGTCGACGCTGAGACGGCGAGGAGGGCTCTCATAGAGGCTAAGGGAGACATAGCAGAGGCGATCCTGAGGCTGAAGGGCTCACCTTGAACTAGCCCTGGCCCTCAGCCTAGCCACGAGCTCCTCAACGTTTGGAAGGGTACTCAAGACAAGCGGCACCCTGTCCATCCTGGCCAGCTCAATAGAAAGGTAATCAACGTGGGTCCTTGGACCGTGTATTACAATGACGCTGGGTTTAACTAAGGAGACCCTCACGGCAACCATTGGGCTCCTGCCCGCCGTGACCCTAGTGAAGACTATGACCCTCTCAGGGACAGACCCGAGGAGCGAGTAGAACTGCATGCTTGACAGCTCAAGTATGGCCCTAATGCTGTCAATGACCGTATACCCATAGGCGAGGACGCCCTTGGCGTAGTCTGGATAGAGGAGGACGCCGTCAACAGCCACTATCAGCTCCTCTAGGGTTAACGGCTGCTTAAACTCCTGCATGTCAACGACCGCCGTAACCGGGATTCCAAGGGCCTTCGTCAGGTTCTCTATCTTCCTTGAGCCCCTCCCGGAGTCTATTTTCAGGAGGGCCCTCACGAACCTCCTCACGAAGGCAGCCCCTGGCAACCTCCTTCCCTTCTCGTAATCGCTTAGGACGCTCGGCGAGACCCCCATCGCTCTCGCGACCTCCTGTTGGCTTACCTCGAAGTACTCCCTCCACTTCCTCATCGCGATGCCAGGTTCGTCGCTCAACACGACGTCTCCGGCTATCCTTATCGCGACGGCCCTCGCTGCGAAGCTCTCCTGCTCGCTCAACCCACGCCCTCCAGGAGGCCCTAGGTGTTGGTGGGAGGCATTATTTAAGCGACTGAGAACAATGGGGAAGTTATCATAAGTACTATAATTACTGAAAAGGTAACCAGTTCATTCGTCCTTTTAATCTAAGCCTAGCAGAAAATCGCAAGGCTCTCGGTGACCGAGGTATGCTGAACATGCCGCCAGAGCTGTTCTTCAGCCTTGTGTTGGGCGCGAGCGTGCTCTCAGGCTTCCTGGGTGCCTTGGTAGGCCTCGGCGGGGGCACGTTCCTCGTGCCCATTTACACCCTCTTCCTTGGGATCCCAATAGCCTACGCAACAGGAGCCTCTTTGATCTCAACCATAGCTACCTCTAGCGGCTCTGCGAGCGCCTATGTGAGGGACAGGATCACTAACGTTAGAATAGGCATGGGACTCGAGATAGCTACCACCACAGGCTCAATCGTTGGCTCCCTAACGGCTGCCTGGGTCTACACACATCACCTGACCAGCATAATCTATATCATTTTCGGAGTTGTCCTGCTGACCCAGATCTACTTTCAGCTTGAGAGGTCAAAGTTTGAGCTACCGAAGCCCATGAAGCCAGACTTGACCACGAGGGTGTTCCAGCTCCATGGCGAGTACTACGACGAGGCCCTTGGCCAGCTTGTCAAGTACTATGGGGTGAGGTGGTGGCTCGGGGAGACCATAATGTTCTTTGCCGGCTTCATCTCAGGCCTTCTTGGCATTGGGAGCGGGGCCCTCAAGGTGCTTGGCATGGACTGGGCTATGAACCTGCCCATGAAGGTCAGCACAACGACGAGCAACTTCATGATAGGGGTTACAGCAGCTACAGGCAGCGCAATTTACTGGGCCTTCGGCCTGATACAGCCCATACTTGCTGGCTTCACAGCCCTCGGCGTCCTCGTGGGTTCCATGGTAGCTTCGAAGATCCTTCCGAGGATAACGAACAGGTCGATAAGGTACATTTTCACGGCCATACTAGCCTTCCTCGGCGTAGAGATGGTCTTAAGGGGGCTTGGAATCATAAGGTGAGAGCATGGTCAGGAGGGTCGAGTTTGAGGACATAATTGGCTGGTCGCTCAGAATAGGGGTCCTGGTGTCAGCCGTCTTCATAATTCTCGGAATTGCGCTGATGTTCGTTCATCACGGAGCCGGCGCGTTTCGGCTCGGCGAGCTTATATCATCCAGGTCACCTGTTAACACGTCAATACTGCCTGTAAGCTACATAAGCTGGTCAAGCGTGTCTGGCCTTAACGGCCTCGCGTTCGTCCTAGTTGGGTTGGTAGTACTGATGGCCACCCCTGTCCTAAGGGTCGCGATAGGGATAGCGCAGTTCGCCCATGAGAGGAACTGGCTCTACACGATCATCACGATCGTGGTGTTCATGAACCTGATGCTGGCCATATTCGTAATACCCGCTCTTGTGATAAAATGACCGAGGATTACGGCGATAAAGGCCCCTTCATAGACATGGAATGAAGCTTCTGGGCTCAGGAGCTGCCCATCGCCTTCTCGAACTCCTCCCTCACCCACTCAATTACTGCCATGGTCTCCTCGAACGCCTGAGAGTCGTCAAGTGTTGAAGTGTCGCCTAAGGGCTCTCCCCTCAGGGTAGCCCTCAGCAGCCTCCTCAGCATCTTCCCGCTCTTGGTCTTTGGCAGCCTCCTGGTGAAGACTACCTTGTCCACTACGAAGCCGGAGTTCCTGGAGTAGGCCCTGAGATCGTTCTCAAGCTGCTCGCTTGCCTGGTAGCCTCGCCCCC
>JBMFIT010000003.1:23511-29916 GCA_049974445.1 Acidilobus sp. | reverse complement strand
GCCCCCGAGGCCCTTTGAGGTGACCACTATGATCCTGGAGCCGGCGTCGTTGAGCCTTGCGGCCAGGACCTCGTCGCAGAGGCCGACGTAATGTATGGCTATGGCGGCGCCGAGCCTGTGAACCGCGAGCCCGAGGCAGACAGCCTCCGGGACGTTTGGCATCATCATAGGCACAACATAACCGCGTCTCACTCCCAGCTGCTCGAGGACGTACGCAGCCCTCTCGCCGCCGCGATCCTCCTGTATGGGTATATCTCCTCCAATAGACCTCGCCCAGTTCCCGATCTCGGCGTTTAAGTTAAAACCCCTTTAAAGTGGGATCGCCTTGACGCTAGGGGTACCTCGACCTTATTGCGTTAACATCGTCTGGTGTCAGGCTCCAGCCGAGGGAGCCTACTATCTCATCTATGTGCCGACGCCTTGAGGCCTTTGGTATCGGGATCGCCCCATTAAGGATTACGTAGTTAAGCGCTACCTGTACAGGCGTTTTACCGTACTTTCTCCCTATCGAAGCCAAGTGGGAGTCCCTTGACGCCTGGCCGTGGCCAAGAGGGGAGTACGCTATCACGGCTATGTTGTTTTGCTTTGCGAACTGGATGAGCCCTGCCTCTGGGTCCCTATGGTAGACGCTGTACTCAACTTCGTCGGCAATGACATCATACTTCCTTGCGGCACGGATGGCCTCCTCAAGTAGCCTGACGTCGAAGTTGCTTACCCCCATGCACCTTATGATCCCCCTCTCGATGAGGTCCTCCATCGCTCTGATCGACTCATATAATGGGACCTCTGGGTTGGGCCAGTGAATGAGGTATAGGTCTATTGCCTTAACCCCAAGCCTTCTTCTGCTCGCCTCTGCTGACCTTACCAGGTCGTCATACCTGATATGATTAGGCCAGACCTTTGAAATGATCATCACCTCGTCCTGGACCTCCCTAAGCGCCTTGCCAACCAGCTCCTCTGAGTGCCCTCCCCCGTACATTTCAGCCGTGTCAAAGACCTTGATACCCCTCTCATAGGCATACCTAATTGCGTCAACCGCTTCCTCGTCCCTTGAGTACTCAGGCGTCCAGAAACCTCCTCCAAGCCCCCACGTGCCAAAGCCGAGCTGGCCTACGTCCTTGTCACAGAGCTTCATGTCAGGCCGCTGGGGTCTGGGGGCCTAGGGAAAAAAAGGCTTGAACCCTTACGGCGGTTGCTGGCTGGGGCTGTGAGGGCCCAGCTATCCCTGACCCGTGATGAGTGTGGCCTTCGCAGAGCCCCCGAGGCTATCACTGGTCCTTCACAAGCCCTTTGACCCTGGTTAGGGCGTCTATGACCTTCCTCGCAAGCTCTTCATCGCTTACAGCGGCCCTAACAGCCTCATCGAGTGAGGCGCCGCGCGATAGCGATTCAGCTATCTTGGTGGCAGCGTCATATCCTATGAGGGGGGAAACTAAGGTCAAGAGGGCCTGGCTTGAGGCTGCGAGGGCAGCCATGCGCTCCCCGTTTGGTCTCATTATATCTATTACCGTTTTAAGCTTCCTGGCCATCTCAGTGAGCAAGTCTATCTCCAGAAGTACGTCATACGCGGTCAGGGGTATCCCCATAGAGAGCTCAAGCTCCCCAAGTGAGGCCGCCCACTCAATCGCCTTATCAATTCCTAGCACCTGGACAGCGGCCTGGTTAATCGCCTCGAGTGTCACCGGGTTCTTCTTCCCAGGCATCATGCTGCTCCCAGCGACCTCAACGGGTATCTCGACCTCGTTGAGCCCCGTGTTCGGACCTGACGACATAAGGCGAAGGTCGTTTGATATCCTCATAATGTCAAGGACAAGGGCCCTGAGCGCCCCGCTCAGGATCACTATATCTGACAGCGACCTCATCTGAGCCGACTTACTTGGGGATGGCCTTAGCATAACACCCGACAATGAGCTCAGCTCCCTAATCGCAACCTCGGCGAACCTGGGGTGCGCGTTCGTTCCGGTGCCGACGGCGGTCCCGCCGAGGGGAACCTCCCGAAGCGGCTCGAGGACCTGGCCGACAGCAACTAGGTCCCTCTCAAGCATGTAGGCGTAGGCCTCAAGCTGAAGCCCAAGGGTTATTGGGAGCGCGTCTCTGAGGTGCGTCCTGCCTGGCCTCACCTGGTCCCTGAACTCATAGGCCCTCACCCTGAGCGCTGCTATGAGGTCATTGAGGGCAGGGGCCAGGGACCCAACAAAGCCAGATAAGGCAGCCAGCCTGAGGGCGGTCGGCATCACGTCGTTGCTTGATTGGGCCATGTTGACGTCGTCATTTGGGTGAACTGGGCACCCGCAGGCCTGAGATGCGAGGCCTGCTATAACTTCATTCACGTTCATGTTGACTCCAGTGCCAGAGCCTGTCTGAAACACGTCAACGGTTATCAGGTGATCAAACTCCCCGCCGGCGACCCTGACCGCGGCCGACTCTATAGCCTTGGCCTTAGCTGGGTCTATCAGGCCGAGCTCAGCGTTTGCCCTCGAGGCAGCTGCTTTGACTAGAGCGACAGCCCATATCAGCCTCCTGGGCGGCCTAGTACCTGTACTCAGGTAGTACTTAGAGGCCTTGTCCGCATAAGAGCTCAAGGGGCGTACTGCCTACATTGTTGATGCTGGGAGAAGTCTTATCCCTGAGTCATGACAGCCTCGTGATGTAAGCGAGAAAGCGCGACTTGATCCGAGATCGCAAGGTAGGTCTGGCCTGTGCGCCCCCTCCTTGGCGTCAATAAAAACTTTTAAGAGAATAACATCACAATGTAATCGAGTACCCTTGATCCACGCCGAAGGCCTTGTGAAGCGATTTGGAGCCACCACTGCAGTCCAGGACGTAACCTTTACTGTCAACAACGGCGAGATAGTATGCCTGGTAGGCCTCAACGGTGCTGGCAAGACGACGACGATAAGGATGATAGCTGGCGTTCTCAGGCCGGACTCGGGAAAGGTGACCGTTGACGGATATGACGTCGTCAGGCAGAAGGTGGAGGCCTCGCGAAGGGTAGGGTGGGTTCCTGAGCTTCCAGCCTTCGAGGAGCACTTCAAGGCAAGGGATTACTTCATTTACCTGGCCGGATACTACGGCATCCCAGAGAAGGAGGCAAGGAAAATGGCCGACAGGCTGCTTGACGAGGTAGGCCTCTCAGATGCCAAGGACAGGGCCCTGAAGGACTTCTCCCATGGGATGAGGAAGAGGTTCGCCCTCTCCGTCTCCATGATATCAGACCCCCAGAACTACCTCTTCGACGAGGTCCTGAACGGCCTGGACCCACAGGGGATAGTGTTCTTCAGGGAGTTCGCCCTCAGGCTTAAGAAGGAGGGCAGGGCGGTCCTCTTCTCGTCCCACATCCTCTCAGAGGTTCAGAACCTCGCCGACAGGGTAGTGTTCCTACACAGGGGGAATGTCATAGTGGTCAAGTCCATGGACGAAATAATTGACGATGCGAGGGAGGGCGTGAGGGTGACGGTTCTCAACCCTGACGGCAGGGTGGCCAGTGTCCTGGGCAGGCTTGGCGAGGTTAAGCGGGCGGGCGAGAGGACATTCTTAGTCAGGGGCGCCCAGCCGCAGGACGTAAGCTCGACCCTTGTGAGGGAAGGCTACCAGGTGGCTGAGGTGGTCCAGCTCGGCGGGCTTGAGGAATACTTCTTCAGGCTGATAGGTGAGAGGAAGTGACGGCAGCGCTCCCTTATGACCTAAGGAGGTCCGCCCTTAACAGGACCCTGATCATAGTCCTCGCAGTGGTCCTAGTCGCTGGCATTGGACTCACGTACCTTGAGGCAGGTGTCGCGACGAGCCAAGGGAAGACGTACTACCTCGTGACCTATGTGCTCCAGAACGGCTCCATAGTGGGCCTCGCCGTCTCCCCGGGCGGGGAGCCACTGCCTGGAGTTAAGGTCTACACCAGCGGCGGAATTTATGAGACCAACTCATCAGGCTTTCTCATAATAACTAGCAGCGCCCTTGGGGCAGCGTATGCCTACGTCAATGGGCAGAACAGGTCGCTGTTCATAACTATGACAGCCATCGTCAACGTAAACTATGACAAGGGTACCGCGACGCTTATCTTCTCAGTCCCATACATCACCGGCGTCAATGAGTACAAGGTCTACTTCTACCAGCAGGAGCTTGCCCTGAGGCCTAAGAGGACGAACTCCACCCTCCTCGGGTACTTCGGCCCCGGCATCCACCTGGTCAGCAACCTGAAGGTAAACGTCAGCATGCCTGGCTACGTGGTTGAGCTAGTCCCTGCTCTTAATCAGTCAAGAGACCAGGCGCCTGGGCCTACCCCCGGGATTAGCGTAAGGGTCGTGACTCCAACCAACGGCTCAATAACCCTAGCCGGCGTCTCACAGCTGCTTATGGCCAGGAAGCTGGCGGCCCAGGCCCTAGCGACCACAGCCCTCGTCTTCTCGGAGTTCTTTCCGCTGTCGGGCCTCTTCGTAGTCAACGACCTAATAGCCAGGCCAAGGTCGACGAGGGCTATAGAATTCATCTTGGCTAGGCCGATAACTAGGTCGCAGCTGCTGGCCTCAAGGTACTCCGCTGGCCTGTTCTCAATGGCCCTCTGGGCCGCGGTTGCCGTTGTCATCACGGGGGTCGTGGCTTCAGCCCTCTTTGGAGTCCCCCTGAGGCTGGCCTCGATACTTGTCACGTTCAGTTCCGTGGCGGGTCAGGCCATGGCGTTCCTCTCCCTTTTGGTGCTGATCTCAGTTTTAACCAGGAGGTCCTACATCGCCGCCGCAGTTGTGGCCTATCTCTTAATGTACATCTTCAACCCGGCCTACCTCCTCGGCCTGATGGGGTTCACGTCAGCCATCTACGCCACTCCATACTCATCGGCGATCAGCATAGTCGACACGTACTTCGGGACGTCGGTCTTCCCAGTGGATTACTTCTATGCGGTCGCGAGCATAGCCTCATGGCTCCTCGTTTCAGCGGCCCTGTCCTTTGTCATATACCCTAGGCTCTCGGAGCCCTGAGAGGCCAACGGGAAAACGTGGGGGATAGACCCCCTTGGGGCCCTACGGGCGGGCGCGCTCGGCTACTTCTGCCTTATGACCTATGCTATGGCACTGCCTACCACCGCTACGAGCAGGTTTATGGCCAGGGCTATCATGGAAAAGTCGTTACTTACAGCCTGGTCTCTTGCACCGGTATACCTTTAGGCCACCCTTAATGCCCTCCTCTAGGTAGCCCATCTTTACTAGCTTGTCCAGCCTCCTGTAAAGCGGGGTCTTCGGTATCTGGGTCTCATTCATTATCTGTGAGGCGGTTGCCTCGCCGCCCAGCCTCCCTATCGCCGAGAGTATCGACCTGTCCCTGTCGTCCAACTCTGTGGGCGGCCCCGCGCCGCCCCCTCTTTTCATAAAGGCTATGGCGGCCCCGGCGCCGGCTATGATGACTACAGCGACAATCACCATGGGGAGTATCGCGGACATTACGACTCTAACAGGCGTCATCGGGGACGAAGAGGTAATGGTCGTGATTGACGTGCTTGGGGACGTGATGACGCTCGAGGTCGTGACAGTCGGCGGTGGAACCATGTAGTCAATCGTCACTGGCCCATAAGGCATCACTAGCACAGGGGACTCGTTCTCAGAGTACGCCTGAATGGGTATCGGGCTAACATAGATGGGTGTAGCACCCTTGGGCAGGATAACATCACCCCCGCACGGCATTGTGAAGTTTGCCTCCCACAGTGCGCCCTTCTTGGACGTGGCCTGTAGGCTGAGGTATGAAACGTTCACAACCCCTGGGGAGTCGACGGCTACAGTCAAATCAGTGCCGTTGAAGCTGACAGGAAGGGGCTGCGTGCCATTCTCATACGCGAAGTATGCTATCGGCGACCTGGCGGGGACGACAAGCAGTACCGGCGGGGAAGTAACGTTGTAGACGGCATATAGAGCGAGGTCGCCTACTACGTCAATTTTGGCGACTGCGTAGCATCCAGCGTTGCCAGAGGCCTGGGCTAGGGCGGCCCTGGGGGGCATTATAGCTGACATTATAGTGAAGACCGCCATTATTACAGTGATTGGCAGCGCGAGCGCCAAAGCCCTCGGCTTGCTCAACACGATCACCCATTACCTTTGAAAGCCTAAATAAAAATGAATTGGGGCCTAAAATTAACCGGTGCTGGCTGAGGTTGTGTTAGAGGCCGGCGGGGAGTAGTAGGCCACGGCCGATATTTCAGGTCTGAGTATGTACTGACCTGACCCTGTCTGAGTCAGGTGTGGACCCATGTAGATTACAAGGTAGGCTGTCCTGCCCCTACTAACCTGAAGTCCGCCCTGAACTATTGGAATCTTGAGCACGCTGCTGGGCAGGGTGGCGGACACGTTGACTGAGCCGACCTGAACTGTCACAGCGGAGACCATGAGCCTTACCTCGGTGTAGTTGCCAGCCGGCAGAGAGGTC
>JBMFIT010000003.1:0-23501 GCA_049974445.1 Acidilobus sp. | reverse complement strand
GGAAAGCGAGGAGCTGAGCTTAACTGTCCTGGTTGAGTTGGAGACGGTAATCCAGCCCTTTGTAGCACTATGGATCATGATTGAGTTAATGGTCAGGTATATAGCGAGGAATGAGTTGTTCCCGGCACTCCCTGGCTGCCCGACGCTGTGGCCTGGGTCCGTTATGTAGAGGTAGACGTTTCCACCCATCGTGGAGTAATAGTAATAGGCTCCGGCAGCTGCCAACGCCACTATTACGACCACGATGGCGGCCAGCGTCCCTGCGGACAGGGACTTCAGAGTCTCACCCTCCATACGTGGACGTTGACGCCCGGGCAAATAAGGAACCCGCGGGGAAGCGCCTAGGGAAGGCCCGGGAAAGAGGTCCCGGAACCCGCTCCCGCCATGACCCTAATCTGCCTCCGTGGCCTAACAAACTCGGGGTCGGACGGTATGGCTGGTGTGAGTCCCCTGCTTAGGGCCCTCGCGATTGCCCTAGTTGTAGTGGCAGGGCTCGTAGCGTTTTCCCCGCTCTCGCTTGTCAGGCTTAGTACGGCCCAAACTAACTCAGCCACGCAGGCTACCTCCCAACAGCAGGAGGCCGCCGAGGTCCTCCTCAACCTGACTGGGAGGGCTATTGCCGTCGCCAAGTCGATGGGCTTAAATGTGACCCAGGCAGAGCAGATGTACTCACAGGCCCTGGACTACTTTAAGGAGGGCCAGTACGGCCAGTGCATGTCTGTAGCCGTTGGGATAATGAGGCTCCTGGCCACACAGTTCGAACAACAGAGGCCCACTCCAGTTCCGCAGGCTCTTGGAGTTGAGGCCCAGCTGAAGGCCATCGAGGCCTTCGTTAGCTCAACGGCAACTCTCAACGCGACCGAGAAAGAAAAGGTCCTTACCGTAGTTGAGGAAGGCCTTGCCAACCTCTCAAAGGGTAACGTGACGGCAGCCGTGAAGGCGCTGGCTGAGGCAAAGGGGCAGCTCTCAAACTACTCTGTCAGCGTTTCCGAGTATGCCAGGCATGCCATGATAGGCAGGATAGCCAAGGCAATAGCCCACGCTAAGCACAGGGCCGAGCAGGCCTGGTCGTTCCTATCCCAGGTAAACGCGAGCGCCTCCGAGCAGGCCGACGAGATCTTCGGGGTCATTGAGGAAGCGCTAAACGCCAGCGCGAGGAACATGACGCCAGCACAGCTAGTTGAGGCAGCCAAGATGGCTGAGGAGCTTCAGAACGAGGCGGCCGAGGTCGAGCCTTTCCCCAACGCGACCGGCAGGGTGATGGCCTTCGTAGCCCAGGCCCACGTTATAAGGGGGATCAATGAGAGCGTTGAGGCCATTTTAGGCACGCTTCAGTATCTCACAGGCAGTGAGAACCAGACGGCCCAGGAGGCCATAAGGCTCCTGGTAAAGGCGCTCAACGACACGTACACAGCCGCAATCCTGTTTGCCAAGGGGAACGACACCGGATCCCTTGAGGTGCTAAACCAGTCAATAAGCCTGGCAAACGAGAGCCTCTCACTTGCTGAGAACCTCTCATCAAGCTCGCATGGATCGGCGAGGGCAGTGGGCAGAACG
Source organism: Acidilobus sp. (assembly GCA_049974445.1). Classification (GTDB taxonomy): domain Archaea; phylum Thermoproteota; class Thermoprotei_A; order Sulfolobales; family Acidilobaceae; genus Acidilobus. The sequence goes on along the minus strand of JBMFIT010000003.1, from coordinate 21,944 downwards.
ATAGCGAAGGCTGACAACCTAACGATAAGGCTAGACGAGAGGCTCTACGAGCTCATTAGTTCCCAGAGCATAATCGGTAAGGTGCTGGAGTTTGACGCCCTGCTCCTGTACAGGCTGAACGAGACTACCTACATAGGAATAGCGAAAATAGTGAACAACAGTGGCCAACACCTCCACGCTATATTCATCATGGTTAGCATAACGGCTTCAACAAAGGTCGTTGGTAACCTCACCTCAGCCCAGCTTCCCGTCGAGACGACAGTGATAGGGCTTGTGAAGGGGAGGGCCGAAGGGCTTTACATCATAGTTGCGGAGAACGTTACAGTCACAGGCTCCCATTGACCCCTGACAGGGGCGGGAGCTCAAGTTAGCGCCTTTTCCTGCCGACTATGGCTGTGTTATGTGCTTTTGACCCCTTTTCCATTTCAAGCAAGTTCCCTGTGTCGTGTCACCTCGTGATCGTTGTAGGAAGGCAGCTTTGCCAGGCACTGGTTTTCACGGCAAAGGGGGAATACCCTTTGGCGCTGACCAAAACGAAGGGGTGAAGGCCACAGGTAATCATCTCGCCTTTGACCTCGACCAGGGACAAATGCCTGCCTAGTCGAGGACGGACAACGGGGCTGTCCCTGATCATGACCATGATTGAACGTAAGGTTGTTTAGGTGAGGACGTATGCGGCTAACAACCAAACGAAGGGCCGCCCTAGGTATAGGGAGGTCGTTAATAAATCAGGTAAACTAAAGGCTTGACGTTATGGCTTTCTGGGGGCGAGCCCGCAAAGGTAATATCAGAGCAACACTTAAACGTCTTCAGGGGAGTCAGAGGTAGGAACACTATTGACCGATGCCGTACAGCTCGTCGAGCTCACACCTAAGGACCACTCACTTCTCGCAATGATGTACGACCTCTATAGGAGGATATTCAGGGTGGACGAGGAGGCTGAGACCCTGGAGAACCTTGAGAGGTACCTTAAGCTGAAGGAGACAGACTACTATGGCGACAACGCGTACCACGTAATAGTAGCACTGCTGAGTGGTGATGTAATAGGGTTCGTGATAGGGGACTACTACGCTGAGCCGTCAGTAGCCGTCATAGAGTTCCTTGGCGTTAGGGAGGACATGAGGGGCATGGGCTTTGGAAGGCTTCTCGAGAGCGAGTTTGTGAGAACGGCAATGTCCGACGCCTCTAGGGTCAGGAGGGAGCTACGAGGGGTTTTCATAGAGGTTGAGGACGTCGAGCGTGGTATGTTAGGCTCGTCAGCCTTGTTTTGGTCTAGGTTGGGCTACAGGTTTGTTCCTGTGAGGTACATTCAGCCACCCCTATCAGCAGGCAAGCGGCAGGCCGTGGGCCTCAGGCTAATGTTTAGGCCCACTAGGCCCTCGGCCGAATTGAGCGGAGACTTGCTCCTGTCCTTCTTAAGGAGCTACTTTAAGTACGCTATGTCAATCTCTGACCCTGAGGAAAGGGAAGAGTATAGGTTAGTTGAGGGGCAGGTAAAGGGGAAATTCCTATCGCTTGAGGACACCGGTGGTGTCCTCGTCAAGAAGTACTCGGTCCACTACTTCTTTGTGGCTGACCTGTACCCAGTAAGCAAGGTCGCCAAGGCGGTAGACGTTGAGAGGTCAATTCTCTCATTCATAAAGTCTAGGTGTACCTATGTGGAGTATGGAAAGGGTCGATCAGGCGAGGGACCGACGCCCTTGCTGAAGCTTAAGGTAAGGGAGTATAGGGACCAGGTCAACCTCAAACCCTTCTACCTATCTCGTAGGTTCATCGTAAGGTTCAAGTTACTGAACACGCCGGAGAAGCTCACGCTGATCAGGAGGGACGGGACCGAGCTAGAGCTTGACGGGGAGGTAGAGGTCTTAGGCTCCTACAAATCGGTTGGGACGTTGACAATCGAAGTGGTCTTTCGAGGCAGGACCCCTCTCTATGGATCATCTATGATAAGGCTAGAGAACCCGTCATTGGTGAAACTTGGCCCCTTTTCACTGGCTGACTGGGTGAAAGAGGAGCTTCGAGCCATATATGAGAGGCTTGGCGTCGGCAGTTTGGACTACTATCCATTGGTGATCATTTCATCCTATGAAGGCAGGATCAGGAAAGACCTAATATATGGCCTTGTAAATCTGGACGAGAGCTTCTGGCTTGCTTCAAGCTCCGAGGTCCTGAAGTCCGTGAGCAGTGAGAACAACATAAGCGTGATAAAAGGTATTTTGGCATTCTATGAGCCGTCAGCCGCCCTCGTGGTCTCGAAGGTGGAGCTTAAGGAGGTCTTTGAGGAGCTGGTGGGGGTCCCCATTCACGAGTTCCTAGCCAAGTTCCCGCAGGAGTGCGTCCAAGAGGCGCTGGAGGCCGAGTACGCCGGTGAGATTGAGGTGCTGAGGGAGCAGATGATCATGCTCTCGTCGCTCTACCACTTTTTGATCGAGAGGAAGGTGTCGGAGAGGATCGAGGAGGAGTATGAGACGCTCATGGATACCGAGGAGAGGATCTATAGGCGGTTGACGGAGCTGAACGTGATGGAAGTAGGCACCTATGAGTCCCTCAGGAGGGTCCTCGAGTTCGGCCAAAGGAGGATGGGGATAATGACCCTTTACGGTAAGGTTAGGGAGGCGCTCGCTAGTATTGACAGGGAGCTTGACGTGAGGTACCAGCTATCAGAGAACAGAAAGCTTGAGGTCCTTGAATACCTACTCCTGCTCCTGACGGCAGTCCAGGCCATAGAGGCAGGCGTCATTTACCTGCGAGGCCTTGACGTATTCCTGTTCCTTGGCGCTGCCGGAATTGTCGCCTCTGTGCTTGGGTACGTGTACTTACTTAGACTTAGGTTCAGGGTGAGGAGGCACGAAGAGTAACCTCATTGGTTACGTCTTCTCTTTGGCCTCCTCACTGTCGTACTCCGCCTGGTTTCTGGCATCGCAGGAGGCGGCCATGGGCAAGAGTCCAATGGCATCCCTATTCATGGTTATGACCGTTGCCTTAGCCATAACGATAATCCTGAACATGGGAGGCCTGGGAAGGGTAAGGCCTAGCTCTGTCCTCAGGGCCATGGGTGGCGGTCTTCTGTTCGCGATAGGCAACCTGCTGTTTTATACCATGATACCCCTTAGCGGCCTAGGGCTCGCCAGCGCCTTCTCTTCCCTCAGCCTGTTGCTCTTCTCACTCCTAATCCTCCCGAAGGTCAGGCCAAGGACGACTTTGCTATACGTTACAGGAAGCGCGCTCTCAGCATTAGGCGTAGGGGGTCTCTCGTACGCGCATCACGGAGGGGCGTCCTACTACGGCGCTTTATTAGGCGTTGCAATTGCCGTGCTCTACGCCCTCGGTACCTACGTGCTCTATATGTCAATTAGCTCATCGGGCGTCGCCGGCCCTTCCATAGGCATCTTCGTAGGCGAGCTCCTTTTCTTCTCCCCATCATTTGTCCTACCCCATAGCCCTCCCGCGTTGGTATGGACAACAGTGGCAGGGGCCAGCCTAGCCGTTGCCCTCAACCTGGAGGCTAGGGGCTTCAAGGCGTTGATACCGCACGAGAAGGAGGCTATAGGGAACGTACTGTCAAGCCTCGAGCTGCTTCCTGTCGCCATATACTACCTCGTCGTTTATGGTCCCATGGCATATCTTTACGCCACTATGCTGGGCGTCACGGTTGTCGGGCTTGTGCTACTGAGCCTGAGCACATGAAGGGTATCGCCTGGCTCATAGGCCCTTTACTCATCGCTAATGATCAGCCGGTCTCGCTTCGTAGGCGGCAGTGCTACGATAAGCTAGGCCTTAGTAAGGGATGTGTAAGATCCTTGAGGAGGCTGACCTTAGTTGGAAAGGGTTGCCGTAGGGTACATGGCGCCGCGGGCGGGATTTGAACCCGCGCGGGGTTTCCCCCACCGGCTTAGCAGGCCGGCGCCCTACCGGGCTAGGCGACCGCGGCGCCGATTCATTTGCCAGGCCACGGAGTTATAAGCAGTTCGCGCAGGCCCTCGACGCCCTCTGGGCAAATTACCCTCGCCTCCACTCTTGTTCCAGGCCTCAGTGATGTGTTACCTCCGGCACTGAACGGTGAGGTGAAGGCATTTGCCTGAGGGGCCCGTCATTGTCCTGCTTGGGAGCCTGAACCCTGTGAAGGCCAGTGGCGTTATGAGGGCCTACGCCGCGTTCTACGGAGAGGCGGAGGTTAGGCAGGTCGAGGTCAAGGGACTGCCGAGACAGCCTGTAGGCCTCGAAGAGACGATTGAACTGGCATGCAGGAGGGCAACTATGATAGGGGGTGATGGCGAAAGGGTTGGCGTAGAGGCTGGCGTTTTCAGCGCCTCAGGGAGGTGGTTCGTCGTTAACGCGACATGCTTAATAAGGGGCTCAAGGAGGTACGTTGGCCTGTCTCCGTCATTTTACATACCCAGATGGCTGGCCATGATGGCTATTAACGGGGAACTTGACGAGGCCCTTGAAAGGGTTACGGGGATTGGCGACCTTGGCTCTTCAAGCGGCGCCATAGGTCTCTTAAGCGGAGGCAGGGTGTTGAGGGAGGACCTGGTCTACTGGGCCACCATGATGGCCCTCTCCGCGGCTGAGGGCTTCAGGTCGCTCAGGAGGCCTTCGCCATCGCCTCGTCAACGGCCTTAACTATGGACGTGGTCAGCTCGTCGAGCTTGCTTACCTCATCGGCCTTCGGTCTTGTTCTCAGGGTCACCAGAGGCTCAACTACCTTGAAGCCGGCCTTCTGAAGCGCCTCCGCAGCCTGCTTTGCGACTGGCCCCCAGCCATAGCTGGTCACGACCCCTGCTGGCCTTCCCCTCCCGAACATCTTGACCTGGAACGTGTAAAGGACCTCGTAAAGGGGCATGGGGATGGAGGCGTCATAGGTTGGGAATACCACGATCACAGCGGCGGAGTTGTTGGCCTCACTGATTATGTAGGATAAGTGCTGCTCAGCCGCGTCAAGGAGCCTGACCCTCACGCCAGCTGACCTAATGGACTCTGCCAGCCTCTTTACGGCGTTGACGGAGTGGCCGTACATGCTTATGTAAACTACTGAGACCTCCCTCTCCAGCGTTGGCCTAGCCCACTGCTCGTAGAGGTTGAACGGCAACGGAACGTTCGCCCTGTATAGCGGCCCATGGGCAGGCGCTACGACCTTAACCCTGCCAAGCAATGGGGTGAGCTTCTTGAGGGCGTCAAGGGTGTTCCTGGAGTACTTACCTACTATGTTAACGTAGTATCTCTTGGCCTCAGAAACGTACTCGTCTAGGGGTACCTCGTCGTCAAAGAGGCCGGCGTCAAGGGCCCTATAGGACCCAAAGACGTCACATGTGAACAGAACGCCGTCAGTTTCGTCAAGCGTCACCATAGTCTCTGGCCAATGGAGCCAGGGTGTATAGATGAACCGGAAGCTCTTGTCCCCCAGCTGTAGGGCCTGTCCATCACTGACCGGCGCGACCCTCTCAGCTGGCACATCGTAGAAGTCGCCTATCATCTTAGCCCCTATGTTAGAGATTATTACCTTAGCGCCAGACCTTCTAACGAGCTCCTCGAGGGTCCCCTGGTGGTCAGGCTCAAGGTGGTTGACAATGACAAACTTGACTTTTGAGGGCTCCTGGACAACAGCCTCTAGCTTGGAAAAGTACTCGTCGGAGAAACCCTCCTCAACCCCGTCAACAGCAACGAAGAGGTTCCCGGCGCTGACGACGTAAGCGTTGTAGGATATCCCAAGGGGGATGGGCCACATGTTCTCAAATCTGAGCTTAGCCCTATCGTTAACGCCGACCCAGTAGACGCCCCTTGTAACCTCGACAGGACCTGAAAGATCCCTCATGCGTTATACCAGCTCCCCTCTTAACTAAAGAAAACCTAATAAGCTTTCTGTTAGAAATAGCTACAGATAAGAGAAGGCGGAAAAAGCCTATTATCTTATGCCTTCCTCTCATAATGGCTGACAGGCTTGAGGGTGGCCTTTGCGACGATGCTCTACAGGGACCTTCCCCCCTCTGAGGCCCTCAGGAGACTGCATGACATGGGTGTAGACGAGTATGAGGTCAGCTATGACAACTTCCTCATCAGGCGCGGGCACGAGGACTCCTTGCTCGACGAGGTGGTCTCGGCCGTAAAGAAGCAGGGCTATCATGTTCTCAGCGTCCACCTGCCATATGACAAGCAGACGCTTGATCAACTGGCCCAGGCCAAGGAGGGCGCCGTAACTAGGATGGTAAGGTGGCTCAGGGCAGGGGCTGACATGGGCGCAAAGGTGGCCGTGACCCACACGATATCGTATAAGCATAGGGACAAGGCCTTGGACGTTAATGCGCAGGTCCTTGGCAGGCTTGCCAAGGAGGCCTTAAACCTTGGGGTCACGCTAGCTGTCGAGAACAGGCTAGAAAGTGATGTGTTTGGCTCGTTAATTGATGAGGTTATAGCCCTCGTGAACAGGGTTGAAGGGCTCAGGGTCTGCCTTGACGTAGGTCACCTTAACGTGAACGCCAAGAGCCTACCTGAGGAGGTGCAGAGGGTCATAAACAACGTAGCAGAGGTCCACGCTCATGACAACGATGGCTACTCGGACCTTCACCTGCCTCCCATGACGGGCACCATAGACTGGTACAGGCTCGCCGGGGCCCTCCTGCACTTCCAAGGCCAGCTGACCTATGAGGTCTCCTGCTCGGGCTCGCAGGCAAGGTGTGATAACTACGTGAGGCTGATTAAGATTGTTAACAAGAGCGTCTTTGGGTGAGGAGGGCAGGTAATATTGTCCTCTAAGGAAGGCCCTGACCTTAGGAAGGACCCCAAGGTGATCAAGCTGATGGCTAACCTAATGGCACAGGGGGCTGTGATGCTTGAGCAGACCTGTCCTATATGTGGGCTGCCGCTGTTCAGGCTCAAGAATGGGGACGTAGTGTGCCCTGTCCATGGAAAGGTCTACATAGTCAGCAGCGATGAGGAGGCGAGGGAGGTCGAAATCGACGAGACCCTAAGGCAGGTCGAGTATGTAGCGGCAATAAAGATAAGGGAATACCTGCGCGCAGGCGAGATAGACCAGGTCGGAGACCTTCTGGGGGTGATGGAGGCCGCTGAGAGGGTAATGAGGCTGCGCCTAGATAGGGCAAGGTCCCAGCAGCCGTCACAGCCCTCGCCACAGCAGGCCCGCGCTGAGGAGCCAGAGAGGTGAGCGGTTTGATAAGGTTTGTAAAGCAGCAACCCTCGCCCCTCGGGGGGAGGAGGTCAGCTTACCTGTGGCCTATGCCTCTCAACGAAAGTCTCAGGGCAGGTGAGAGCCGGAGCAGGTCACGGGGGGTTAAGGGGACCTTAGGGAGCACAATCCTCATCACATCTATTGACGCGACCCTAGCTACGTGCTCCAGAGCTGAATCAACATCTCTTCCCCAAAGTAGGTCACGGATTGCATGGAGGAAGGCCCTTGAGGCAAAGGGAGTCGTCATGTCAAGGATTCTCAGGAGGTTCACTGCGTTAATCCTGATCTGTGAGTCCTCAACACTACCCTCAACATAGACGTAGCCAGCCGAGCCTCTGGGCGAGACGGAGCAGCTGTTCTCATTTGCCTTGCACTCGAGAATGTCGACGGGCACCCAGCCATCGACATGCATTAGCTTTCCCCTTTTAACGGAGAAGCTTATGGTGAAGCTGGTCCTGACGTGCTTATAGATCTCATATTTCTCACGCGAGAGCGATCCAAGCAGATCCCATAGCGACCTCTGTCGGTACTGGCTTAGGCCGATGTGCTGCATCAGTCTAGTAGTTACCACAGGCGAGTCACGGCAGCGAAGGTTGAGCTCAGAACAAGCAGCCAACAGGGCTTCGGCCGAGGCTATTAGGTCATCAATTGCTGTCCTGCTTAGCTTAGCGTGGCTCAACCTAGTCGATATCCTTGAAATGAAGATCAGGCTTAATAACCTTAAGGGGCCCTCAGCCCATGGTGACCCTTAGTGTCAGAGATCCAGATAACTCCGGTCAGGCAGGCCAGGTGGTCATCGGTTCACAGCCACATTAGGGGTCTTGGGCTTGACCCGAATGGCAAGGCAAGGTTCTCAGCTGACGGCATGATCGGGCAGACGGAGGCAAGGGAGGCGGCCAGCCTCATCGTTGAGCTCGTAAGGCAGGGGAGACTTGGCGGCAAGGGCGTCCTCATGGTGGGCCCGAGCGGGACTGGCAAGACTGCGATAGCCGTAGCTATGGCGAGGGAGCTTGGCGAGGACACCCCCTTCGTGGCTGTGAACGGCTCAGAGGTGCTGGCTGCCGAGAACAAGGCAGAGTTCCTGATGCAGGCCCTCAGGAGAGCCATGGGGATAAGGATAAGGGAGGCGAGGGATGTCGTGACAGGCGTCGTAACGGATCTCAAGTACCTCAAGAAGACGTCACCCTTCTACCCATACCCTGTCCTCGGCGGGGCCAAGGTGACCCTAGAGACCAAGGACGACTCTGGCACCTTCACCGTCGGCCCAGAGGTCGCGCAGCAGCTCCAGGCGCTCGGTGTCAGGAAGGGAGACGTAATAGTGATCGACGTGGAGACAGGCGACGTCAGACGCCTTGGCCGCGTCAAGGAGAAGGCCGAGAGGGTATTCGACATAGACGTCACAGAGCAGGTCGAGATCCCTTCGGGTAAGGTCAGGTCGAGGAGGGAGATAGTCAGGACGCTCACACTCCACGACATAGATGCCTCTGTAGCTGCCCAAAGGGTGGCGTTCACGCTCTTCGGCTTCCTGAGGGAGGAGGCCACGATAACTGACGAGGTCAGGTCGAGGACGGATGAGCTTATCAAGAAGCTGAGGGACGAGGGCAAGGCCGAGCTGGTCCCCGGGATACTCTTCATTGACGACGCGCACATGCTTGACATAGAGGCCTTCAGCTTCCTTACTAAGGCCATGGAGAGCGAGTTCGCCCCAATAATTGTCCTTGCCACGAACAGGGGCATGACCACGATAAGGGGGACTGACGAGGTTGCGCCCCACGGCATGCCAAGGGACCTCCTGGATAGGCTCCTAATAATAACGACGAAGCCTTACAACCCCGACGAGATAAGGGAGATACTGAAGGTGCGAGCCGAGGAGGAGGACGTGGCTCTCTCTGGGGACGCCTTAGCGGTCCTCACGAAGATTGGTGAGGAGAGGAGCCTCAGGTACGCGGTCCAGCTCCTCCAGCCGGCGAAGATGATTGCTGAGAGGAGGGGTTCAGGCAAGGTCGAGGCCTCGGACGTCGAGTACGTCTCAAGGCTATTCGCTGACCTCAAGACCAGCATAGAGTATGTGGAGAGGTACAAGGACCTCCTCCTGAAGTGACGTCATATAGCCCCCAGTCTCCTCAGGACCTCGGCCATTACCTCCCTTGCCCCCTTCTCAAAGTACGGCTCAAGGCCGGGGGACAACCTTGATACTAGCTCCCCGCGCCGCAGGTTAATGAGCGAGCTCAGGGCCTCGCGAAGCGCCTTCAGCTGTCCCTCTGACAGCCTTATTGCGTACACGGTATGCGACGCCGACTCGGGCCTCCTGATCTCCTCAACCTCGTTTCTCTCCAGGCACCTGTCGACGGCCACAAGGACTGACGCGAGCTTAGTCACAGGGACCCTATATAGGTACCCCCTCGACCCTATTGAAGTCACGTACTCGGTAATGGTCCTGTTATCAGGGAGGAACTGGGCGCTCGTCGCCCTCAACCCCCTCCTCCTGGCCTCTGACAGCAGCCACTTGGCCCTCTCGCCGCTGCTCTCGCTGTTGCTCTTCCCAACTATTTCAATGGAGGCCTCATCAACTGCCTCCCGTAGGGGGAGGTAAAGGGTTCCCTCAGCCCTGACGCTTACCTGGGCCAGTGCGTCCTGGTCAAGCTCATCAAGGGTCTCCTCTGGCAGCCTCCCCGCCAGCGATACCCCAATTAGGTTGGGCGCCACGAGTATGACCCCCCTTCCCATGGAGAGGGCCTCCGACAGGAACCTGGCCAGGTGGTCAGCTCTGTCCCCCTCCGGGGCCTCAGCTATACGTTCATACTCATATACCTCAGAGAACGAGAACCTCTCCATGAGGGCTGTAAGCAGAGGGATTTCATCAACGCTAGGCTCATGAACGCTCTTGACAATCAGCGAGACCTCCCTTTCAGATGGGGAGACCTGCGGCTCGCCAACCTCGACAACCCTTACGTCATATATTCGCGTGGTCGCGTATACCCTCTCAAGCTCATCCACGCACTCGTCTACCGCTCCCATCTCCACCACTGGAGGCTAGGGCTCAGGCTTAATAGTCAAAGTTATCGGTAGGCAAAGACGTACACCGAGGCGAAGGCGACGGCGAAGATTGGTAGGAGCAGCAGGTCAGGGAGGCTCATAACGATCTCCGTGTACCAGAACGCGGAAAACGTTAGGAGCATCGAAGACACGAAGACCTTCAGGAGGGCGACCCTTATCCTCGAAACGCCCTCCTTAAGCAGGTAGGTCAGCACAGAGACCAAGAAGACACCGATGACGAATCCAATCGTCGCTGAGCCGTAGCTTTCAGGCAGGAGAGCGACTAGGACAATGGCGTCCTCTAGGGCTTCGGTAAGCCCAACGCTGAAGGCGGTGACTGAAAGCCCTTTCCCTTCAGAGTACTCGGACGCAACAGTAGTTGAAATCCCCCTCCTTGACCTCAACACGGTCCTTCTCGCGCTCCCAGCAAGCCTTAGCCCAAAGTAGAGGAGGAGGGTGGCAGCGGCGACCCTAACGTATAGCACTGGGAGCGACGCTATAGCCTCGCCCGCGACAAAGGTCGGGGCCAGTACTATCACCTCCCCAGCGATGAGGGGGCCCAAGGACGTCATGAAGCTCCTCGTCTCTGCGTAGATAGCAACACCGACGGCGGAGGCCTCCGAGAGCTCAAGGGGTGTAATCCCGAGAGCTGCTAGCATGACACCGTATTCCAGCTCCATAGCAGGCCATTACAAAGCGAAGTTGATTGGGGTTTAATCCTTTACCAGGGTCTCATCAAGGAGGTAGTTCGCCCTGCTCAGCTCCGCAAGCACCTTCTTCCTGAAGGACTCGATGCGTTCCCTTGGGACGGCCTGCGAGGCCTCGCTCAGTACTATCTCCTCTACGACAGAGTACTTCTTGTAGGTCTCGTTCAGCTTCCTCCAGTCTATCCCCTTCAGCGCACTCTCCACCTCTGGGTCGCGCGGCAGGAGGCCGGAAAGCATGAGGACCGAAAGTATGGGGTAGCCGACGTAACCCCTTAGCTTAGTACCATTGTCATCACTGTAGACCCTAAAGCCTTCCTTGTCCTTAACTATCACAACCCTGTACCTCCTGTCGCCCTCACTGCTTACGACGGTTGCGTCAAACCTGTCCGGCGTCAACCCCCTGGTCATGTGAACCCTGCCGTCTGCGATGGCACCTGCCGCCTCGAGGACCTTGATCTTAGGGGGGACCCTGAGCCTCACGCCACACCCTCTTATTTATGCCGTCCTGGACCTAATAACCAGGGTGCCCCAGGTGGCTGAGGTCTGGGAGCTTACGGGCGGGCAGTTTGAGGCTTCTCAGAAATTGGTTGCCGTTCTCCCCGTCGGGTCTATCGAGAGGCACGGTGATCACCTCCCTATTGGCACTGATGCGATCGAGGCCCTGTGGGTTGCCTCGCGGGTAGCCTGGAGGCTTGGCGCGCACCTCTTCCCCCCAATATGGTATGGGGTCTCCCCAGGCCTCTCCAGGTTCCCTGGGACTATCAACGTTGAAGTAGAGGCCTTCATCTCCTACCTGTACAATGTCCTCAAGGAGATAGCCCGCAACGGCTACAGGCTAATAGCGATAATAAACGGCCACGGCGGCAACACTTCACCTATAAGGGTCGCCATGAAGAAGGCGGCCTATGAGGTTAACGTCGCTATCGTGCTGTTTGACTGGTGGAGGGACGCTGGCACCAGGGCCCTCAGGAGCCTCTTCAGGGCCCCTGGCCACGCCGGGGAGGACGAGACCAGCGCTATGCTCTACATAGATGGCCAGCACGTCGACATGGGCTCGGCAGGCTATTACGTCACGGACTGGCACCCAAGGTACTACGTCGAGTCCCCTGTTGTTGACTCCATGCTCTACCCCTCGGCTCTCCTGGGCGACGCCAAAAGCGCTTCTGCCGAGAAGGGGAGGGCCTGGCTAGACGAGGTCGTCAACGACATAGTTGTCTCGCTTCAGGACCTAATGTCTAGGCTCGGCATCAGCCTGGGGAGAACCTCCTGACTAAGACGTACGCCCCTGCTATTGCGAGCAGGGAGAGGGCGTAGACGCTCATCTCAAGCACGCCTATTCCGCTCAGGGAGGCCGCGACCATCTCCCTGACCACAACAATCATGGCTATCTCGACTATTCCCTGTACAGGGACCCTGCCCTCCCTGACGGTTATCACTATAGTTCGGAGAAGGTCGGCCGCGAGGAGCATTATTATAACGAGGTCGATAAGCGACAGCATGGTGTCATGGATAACACCGAAGCCCCCCTCCTTGATCGAGGAGGCAACCGCGATTACAGAGGCGTAGATGCCCATAAATATTATGATGACTATGACGACTGCTATGAGGGCTTCAACTGCGATCAGGGCCAGGTTTATGTTCCTACCTACGCTGAGGCCTCCCTTCCCTTCACCCATCTGACCACGCTCAGAGGTCCTTAAGGATCTCCTGCACCTTCTTCCTGGCCTCGTCAAGTGCCATCTGGTCGCTAGGCTTTGTCGTGGCTGGGTCAAACGGGTACTGGCTCATGACGAGCTTAACGCTCCCGTCCTCCATCTCAAGGAAGAGCTGGGGCAGCCACGCCATGCCGAGATCGTCCTTGTCACCGTAGGAGATGGCGTACACGTAGTCCTCAGTCTTCACATCTAGGTCGACGCCTAGCTCCTTTGCTATCGTCTGCGCCAGGTTCAGCCAGTTCCTGTGAAGGGGGTGGAACTCTGCGGTGTCCAGCACGACCTTCTTGACCTTCCCCACCTAGTTCACCTCGACAAGCATGAGGGGAGGGATTTAAAAAGCAGTGCTTACGTTATATGAGCTTTTTAACTTTTAACTAGACTAGAGAATAAGAACCAAGGTGGGAAATATGGCCTCGGCAAGGCTCAGCTCTGAGGAGAAGATAAAGTTCGCCATGACTATCCTCACCACGATAGTCAATGACGCTGGTGTCCCTAGGAACATCCGGCGCGCGGCTGCTATGGCGCTCACTTACCTCAGGGACACCCGCTTGTCACCTGCTGTCAGGGCTGCCAACGCGATCGGGGCCCTGGACGAGGTAAGCCAGGATCCCAACATGCCCCTCCACGCGAGGACCAAGATATGGCAGGTCCTCACCACGCTAGAGACCATAAAGGATTAACATCCCGCTCCTGACAGGGGTCTCAACCTTATCACGACCTCGTCTACCTCAGGCTTCCTAGGAGATGAGATAGCTCCAAGCCTGAGGGCTAGGTCGATTCTCCCCGGTGGGTTTATGTCATCAAATACCGGACCTAAAACCGGCAAGCCTCTGACGTTGGTGATCTCTAGGAGCACCGCCGAGATCGGTGAAGTGTAAAGCCTGACAAGCCTCACAAGGTAAGGCTTTACACTCAGCAGAACCGATCCCACGTAAAAGGGCAACTCTAAGCCGAGGGGGGTGAGTGTGTCAGCTAGGCACCAAGTCCCCTGGCAGGCAAGAGACGGCTCAATGGACCCGTCCTCCCTTAACATGGCCTCTCCAATGGCGGCTAGGTCATCGGGCCTCCTGACAACGGCTCGGGCCGGAGGTCTTACATAACCCTGTCCAGGCGGCCTGGACACCGTCCTGGCACCTCGTGCTGACCTGAAAATGAGGTCCATAGGCCAGTCCTCGACGACGCAGAGGCACAGGGGGGTTCCTCTGGGCCTGATCATAACCCTGGAGACGCCGTCATAGCCGAGGTCAATGTAACCACGCGATACCAGCAGATCCCTCAGGGTGACGCTCACATGCTGGCGCGCTTTGCTCGGTATTAAAAGGGGGCAAGGAAGGCTGTTGGTGCTAGGACAAACAGGACACGCTTAATACTTATATGACTGTAAGCCAAGTAGGTAAAGTATTGGAGGTGTACAGACCTGTGTCCCTTCCCCTCGAGGTCCCTGACAGACCAGGCTCAGAGCTGACAATACACAGAATCTACGAAAGGGCCAAGGACCTATTCTACGACCAAGTGATAGCTTACAGGACCAAGAAGGGCGTGTTCAGGTACTCGTACTCAGAGTTCACAGACAGGGTCGAGAGGGTCGCCGCGGCCTTCTCGTCTATCGGCGTAGGAGGGCTCGACAGGGTGGCCGTGATGGACTGGAACACGCACTGGCACCTCGAGCTCTACTATGCCATTCCAATGATGGGGGCTGTCCTCCACCCACTTAATGTTAGACTGTCGCCTCAGGAACTCATCTACATAATGAACCAGGCCCAGGACAAGGTCCTGGTCACGAACTCCGACTTCCTTCCACTCGCTGAGGCCCTCGTTCCAAGGGCCCCCTCAGTCAAGCAGGTTATAGTCGTTGACACTGACTCAGCTCCGCAGAAGGTAGGCGGTGTCCAGGCCATAAACTACGAGGACCTTCTAAAGGAGATGGGAGGTCGCTTTGAGTGGCCCCAGATAAGCGAGAGGAGGCCGGCCTTCATGTTCTACACGAGCGGCACAACAGGCTTACCTAAGGGCGTCTACCACAGCCACAGGCAGGTCGTGCTACATGCCTTCTCAATACTCAACACGGTTGCAGGCTTTGGGGCTGGACCGAAGGGGCTCCAGATCACCAGCCGCGACGTGAGCATGATAGTGGTGCCGATGTACCACGTCTATGCGTGGGGCTTCCCATTCTCGTCAATAATGTCAGGTCAGAAGACCGTGCTTCCGAACAGGTTCGACCCCAGGGCATACCTTGAGCTAATAAAGCAGGAGGGCGTCACTTACTTCGCAGGTGTGCCCACGATTCTCTACATGTTGTTGACGGACCCTGACAGCGAGAGGTACGACCTCAGGGGACTTGTCTTCATCAACGGAGGGGCCTCGATGCCTGAGGGACTTGCCATGCTCGCCGAGAAGCGCGGCATCAGGGTCTTCGTGGGCTATGGGCTTACCGAGACCGCCCCCGTTCTCACGCTTGCCATACCTCACTCGAGGCTCCAGGACAGGCTGAGCGACGAGGAGCTCTTCAAGGTCAAGCTCAGGACCGGTTACCCGATACCCTTCGTGAACCTAGCTGTAGTTGACGACAAGGGCAACCCAGTACCGAAGGACGGCAAGACCGTTGGCGAGATTGTAGTCAGGGCGCCTTGGGTTATGTATGAGTACTTCAACGACCCTGATAAGACGCAGGCCGCGTGGAGGGGAGGTTGGTTCCACACGGGTGACCTCGCGGTCTGGTTCCCCGATGGCAGCGTCCTCATCATGGACAGGGAGAAGGACGTGATAAAGAGCGGGGGGGAGTGGATCAGCTCCCTGAGGCTTGAGGATGCAATAAGTCAGCACCCAGGCGTTGCTATGGTCGCAGTGATAGCGGCAAAACACCCTAAGTGGGGTGAGAGGCCAGTCGCAATAGTGGTTCCAAGGCACGGGTGGCAGGGGAAGCTCACGACTGACGAGATAAACAGGTTCCTCACAGAGAACTTCGTGAACCGGGGAGTTATCCCTAGTTGGTGGCTGCCGGATAAGGTGATCGAGGCTCAGAATATACCTCTCACGAGCACCGGTAAGGCTGACAAGAAGGTACTAAGGCAGCAGTTCTCAGGCATGCTCGAGTCAGCTGGCTCATAAGGATGGGCCAAATGGGAGTCTTAGCGATCTAACATTCTTTATTTATTAACATCCAAGACCTTACTCTAAGCTGGTGCTACTTTTGGCGGAGGAGGAGGCCGCGACAGAGGAGTGGTATAAGCTAAGCCTTGACCTTCACAGGTTCTACGGGGGCAAGATTGAGGTCATGCCAAAGGTCCCCGTGAGGAGGCTCAAGGACTTCGCGATCTGGTACACCCCTGGCGTCGCTGAGCCAAGCAGGACTATCCACAGGAACCCCGACCTCTCCTTCGAGCTCACGAGCAGATGGAACACCATTGCCGTGGTCAGCGACGGCACCAGGGTCCTGGGGCTAGGCAAGGTCGGCCCTGAGGCCGCATACCCAGTGATGGAGGGCAAGGCGCTTCTATTCAAGTACCTCGGAGGGGTTGACGCCGTCCCCCTGGTCCACAGGGGACAGGACCCCAACAAGTTCCTAGAGCTCCTCGAGGCCGTCGAGCCCTCCTTTGGGGGGATAAACCTGGAGGACATAGAGAAGCCCAAGTGCTTCTACATACTGGACGAGGCCAGGAGGCGCCTCAAGATACCCGTGTGGCACGACGACCAGCAGGGGACAGCGACAGCCGTCCTCGCGGGCCTCATAAACGCCTCCAAGGCGGTCGGCAGGAGGCTGAGCGACATGAGGATCGTGATATTCGGCGTCGGGGCCGCGAACACGGCCCTTTACAGGCTACTCAAGGCGTATGGGGTTAAGCCGAGAAACATCGTGGCTATCGACAAGCCAGGCATTCTGGGCCCAGACACGCCGAACATCGACAGGCTCATGGTGGCAGACCCTTATCAGTATCAGATAGCCATCGAGACCAACGGGGGGGACCTCCCGCCCAACTCCCCGGTAGAGAGGGCCTTCGAGGGGGCCGACGCAGTGGTTGCCGCGGCTGCCCCCGGGCCCGGAGTCATAAAGCCCGAGTGGGTCTCAAAAATGGCCAAGGACGCGATAGTCTTCGCCCTCGCCAACCCCGTGCCTGAGATATGGCCATGGGAGGCCAGGAAGGCGGGGGCTAGGATAGTCGCGACGGGAAGGAGCGACCTCCCCAACCAGGTCAACAACAGCCTTGTGTTCCCTGCCGTCTTCAGGGGGGTGCTTGACGTCAGGGCCAAGACCATAACGGACACGATGGCGATAGCCGCCGCACTTGAGCTCGCGAGGTTCGCGGAGGAGAACGGGGGCGTAAGGGAGGACAGGATACTGCCCACGATGGAGGAGTGGGAGGTCTACCCAAGGGTCGCCGCCGCCGTCGCGGTCAGGGCCGTGGAGGAGGGGGTAGCCAGGAAGACGACGACCTTCAGGGAGGAGCTGGAGAGGGCCAGGGAGGTAATCGGGTCGATGAGGCAGAAGTTTCAGAGCATCTGGTCCATGGGCCTGATACCTAAGCCTCCTGTTGACTACGCGGGGTGAGCTCTGTTGTACGCTGAGCCCTCAATAGTAATTAGGAGGCCCGTGGAGTCGGACGTACAGCCCCTGAGCGAGCTTGTCTACAGGTTCCATGCGTTTAATGAGGAGTTTGACCCGTCATGGGCTGCCATCCCTAACCTGAGGCTGGAGGTAGCTAAATACGCCTCCCAAATGCTTAGGGACGAGAGGTCGATCGTCCTTGTGGCAGCTAAGGACAGCGCGCTCCTCGGTTACGTGAGGGCGGTGCTTGAGGAGAACCCGCTTGTCACTGCCAGCAGGGTGCTTGTCATAAAGGAACTTTATGTGAGGCCTCAGGAGAGAAGGCAGGGGATCGCAACCCAGCTCGTTAACAGGGTCATGGATGAAGCCAGGAAGCTGAGAGCCTTACACGTCGCCGTAGAATGCCCAGCAGCTAACAGGATAGCCGAGGACCTTTACTCCAAGATGGGTTTTAGGCCTCATCTACTTAGATACATCAAGGAGGTGTGAGCCTTGTCACTAGAAAGCGTGGTTGTAAGGAGGATGGTCGAGTCAGACCTTGACGAAGCTGTAGAACTCATAGTGAGGCTGAAGAGCTTCAACGAGGAGCTTGACCCCAACTTCAGGATCGTTGACGACATAGATGAGGTGGTGAAGGAGTACCTCAAAAAGTCGCTCGCCAGCGACAGGATCATAGTCCTGGTAGCGGTTGACGAGGGAAACAAGGTTATGGCAGGCGTCGTGAGGGTTGAGCTCGTGGACAGGCTCTTCTACGAGCCAAGGCTAGCTGGTGTCATAACGGACCTCTACGTCAGGCCCCAGTACAGGAGAAAGAGGCTCGGCAGGCTGTTGATAGAGAAGGCCATGGAGGAGGCCAGGAAGATGGGCGCCGGAATCCTCACGGTGATCTACCCGGCTGGCAACCAGATAGCGGACTCCTTCTACACCAAGATGGGGTTCATACAGCTCAACAAGGAGCTCTACAAGGCATGCACCCTTTAGGCCTGACTAAGCCTTTTAGGTTTACTTTGCTCATGGGTTGACGGGAGCCTTGGCTGGTAGTATTACGCCTAGCCTGCAGGAGTACCTCACCGCCATTTACAAGAGGGAGGGCCACGCCAAGTGGATCAGGACGACCGTTATTGCAGCAGATCTTGGCATCGCGCCTGCCAGCGTGACCGAGGCCTTCAAGAGGCTCGCCGAGGAGGGATACATAGAGTATCTCCCTTACAGGGGGGTGAGGCTTACTCAGAAGGGCATTGCCATTGCCGAGAACATAGTTTCAAAGGAGGCGGTGGTGAGGGAGGCCCTTGTCAGGATGGGTGTGAGCTCCGAGGAGGCTGACCGTCTGGCCTGCCTGCTAGAGCACACCATAACTGATGAGGCGGTGAGGGCCATACTCAGCTTCGTGAACAGGTGCGGGGGCGACGCAGGCAGTGGGAAAGACTAGGTTCGGTATCAGTATACCAGAGAAGCTCTCGAGGGACCTAGACCAGCTTGCCGACAGGGTTAACCTCAGCAGGAGCGAGCTTGTTGAGCAGGCGATAAGGAACATGCTGACCGACTACATCCACTACCTAGTCCCCCACGACTGTGAGGGGGTAATGGTCGCGGTTTGTCCTGAGAGCAAGGGCAGCGAGACAGTAGTTGAGGAGTTCAGCGACGTGGCCGGGTCATATCTTCACGTCCATCAGAGGAGCATGTGTTACGAGGTACTAATGGTCTCCGGCCCCTCAAAGAGGATAAGCGAGCTCCACGGTAGGCTAGCAGCCCTCGGATGCGGCGTACGATTCCTCCCTAGCAGATCCCTTGAGGAGTACGCAGCCTCTCGGCTGGGAAGGGAGAGGGGCAGTAGAGAGGGTTAGTAGGGAGGGGTCTCCACTAGCGACCAGGCCTTGTCCTTATATGACTCGAGGGCCCTCTGATGGGCCTCAAGGAAACTTGACAGCCTCTCCGACCCAAACGCCTTGCACTCGCCGCAGAGGAGGGAGCCTGACCTGCACCTGGCCTCTATTGAGGCGAGCTCTGAGTCGTCTGGGACGAGGTAGTAAAGGTACTGATCGAAGACTGGGCACTTGTCGGGCTCCCCGCCGAGCCTCCGCTGTTCCTCAGCGGTGTTGCGTCCTCCCGTTAAGGAGGCCTTAAGCTTCCTAACGGCGTCCTGGACGGGGTCTGAGAGAAATATGGTGAACTCAGGCCTGCTGCTGCTCATCTTGCCGCCGTCGAGGCCCCTTATGAGCTTGTGATACGTCGCGGCAGGCGGCCTCATGTGCTCTATGTCGTCACTCATCCTGACCGCTACGTCTCTTGTAAGCCTTATGTGTGGGTCTTGGTCAGCCCCTACAGGCACTATGACGTAACTGTGGCCTCCGTACTCGGGTAACATGGGGTGAAGTATGTCCGCTACCTGGGTTAGGGCGCTGACGATCTTTCCAGGGGAAAGCTCGCCATAGATCGCCTCCATCTCATTATAGGTGACCTTTGAGCTGAATAGCTGGATTAGCTCATGGTAAGGCCCCTTCCTCGCTGTCTGGAAGTAGAACTCCGCCTTGCTGGGATCAAGCCCAAGGGCCAGAAGGTTAGCGACGTACTCCTCAACCCCTATCCTAACGGCGTCCTTCCTTGCCATGTGCCTGACGGCATAGGCCTCAGCGTCAGCAAGGCAGACAAACACCTTGAAACCAAGCCTCTGATAGAACACCAGCTGGAGGCCTGTCAGCATGTGGCCAAAGTGGAACCTGCCGCTCGGCATGAACCCAGTCACGACGGCGACAGGCCTGCCCTGCCTCCAGGCTTCGAGGACCTTGTCGAGATCCCTGTGTCCGAAGATCACGCCCCTCCTCATGAAGGCGCTCGGCGTAACCCCAAGCTCCTTCATTTTGCTTAGGGCTTCTGAGAAGGGCCTTATGCCGAAAATCTCATAGAGCCTGCTGTAGTCCTTGATCTCAGGCCTGCCCCACGGGTCAAGCCTGAACTCCTGACCTGCCAAATAGGTGGTCCCATCGTCGCTGAATTACGTTGCCTAAAAACCTTTTCGCACAGACCTTAAAAGACTTGGAGTACAATCGTTCTTCAGGGGAAGATGATCGACGAGGCGGACTCAGCGATACTGAGGATAGTCGCTGACAAGGGGCCCCTCACCCTCTCTGAGATCTCAAGGGAGCTCAGCTGGAGCAAGAGCATGATCCACAGGAGGCTGAAGAAGCTGGCCGAGCTGGGCCTAGTGAGCGTGAGGGACGTCGGTGGCGTTGTCCTGTTTAGCCCAGGCTCAGGCAGGTCTTCAAGTGTAGCCTTCATCGGGATCCTCAGGGCAAGCGAGTACCCATATGTAGTTCCGTTCCTCAGGAGGCTGAGGGACAGGTTCGGACACGTGGAGGTAAGGGTCTATGACGACGCTTACCAGGAGGCGCTCGACCTCGCGTCAGGGAGGATCCAGTTAGCCTTTGCCCCTGCCGTGACCCTCATGACGATGTACAGGCTGACGAGAGGGGGGGTCTACATAGTAGGAGGGGGCAGCAGTGGCGGTGCGGCAGTAATCAGGGGGAGGTCAGGGGAGGGTCATGCCACGACCAGGATGTCGTCAATGGAGCTTTGCGCGGAGAAGGGACGCCTCCAGCCCCCAAGGGTCTACGCCCTCAGCGGTTACGAGATCCTCTCCCTCGTGAGGGACGGAAGGGTAAGGGAGGGGGTCGTCTGGGAGCCATACGTCTCGCTCGCCAGGAGGTCAGGGCTTCAGGTAGAGTCCTGCGAGCTAGAGACCTGCTGCCTTCTCGGCGCAAACGCCTCGGTGGAGGGTATGTTTGACTTGATAGGTAGACTTGCCGAGGAGTCCATCTCCAAGGGGGGCTCTGTAGACATTGATGCCTACTCGCGTCTTGTCGGTATCCCATATGAGTTGGTGGCCGACTCCGTCAAGGGGTACGAGTTCCTCGACAGGCCGAACCCGGGCCTCCTGAAGAAGATGGTTTCCCCTGCCAGAGGCGTTATGCTCCCCGATTCTGTCGTCAAGGAGTCCGTTCGTTATCCGTGACCCTGTTCACGACCTCAAGCATCTCCGCGAGGTAAGGGGGCAGGCTGACGAGGAATGGGGCCACGCGGGGGCTTAGAAGCTCGGGCCTGACCCTATGCCACAGTTCGCCCGCCTCCTTAACATAGCCTCTAACCGACTCCTCGACGAGGTCCTGAGGCGCGCCGAAGAACCTGGCGTAGTAGTAGTAGACGGCGAGATCCCACGCCCCCCTTTGGGGCGAGAACTTGGTGGCCTGCTCAGCGTCTATCAGCCACGCCTCACACTTAGCCTGAACCAGGTTGCCGGGGTTCGGGTCGCCAAGTGAGAAGCCGCCCCTGTGGATCCTCGCCAGAACTCTGCCTGCGAGCCTCCAGGCGCCAGGGTCACTAGACCTCATTATCACGTCACCGTCCACGAACTCTCTCATCATCGCTGCCCCGGTAGGTGACACGCAAAGCGCTAGCACGCTCGGTGTCCTCACGATCCCCCTGAGGGAAACCAGGCTAGCGAACTCGTTGGTGGCCCTACCAGCGGCTGTCTGTCTAAAGGGGTAGGCCCCAAATGACAGGATGCCGGCCAGTAGCCACTTGGGGAAAGCGTAAGAGTAGTCCTTAATTACGACGGTTCCTGACGTTCCCTCGCATATCTGCGTCGAGTACAGAATTGATGAGCGCCTACAGCTAGGCTTCCCTATCATTAGCTCCCTAAAGGCCTCAAGGCCTTCACACCTCCCGAAAACGACTCCTTCCTCTGGCCTCAGAAGGACAAGGGG
>JBMFIT010000002.1:0-55219 GCA_049974445.1 Acidilobus sp. | reverse complement strand
GTGCGTTGGGCAAGAGGGAGGCGCTGACAGCCCCGACGGCGGCCTTAACGTGCGAGCTGTTAAGAGCTGCCCTGATATCAGCAGTTATGTCGGAAAGAGGCGAGAGGAGCGACAACAGAGCCTGGAGCTCAGAGCTCCTGGCGTTAAGCTCGGCTATCCTGGAGGCGGCCCTCTCCGCCTTGACCTCAAGATCGGCATTTGACTTAACTACCTCATGGAAGGCCTCCTCCCAGTCCCTTACCTTGACCTCGACGACGCCAGTGGGGACCGGGTCAACGCCTATGGTCTTGAATATGCCCTCAAGCTTAGACCTCTTCTCAGTGGCCTCAAGGGCGACCTTCCTGTATGCCCTGTTGAGGTAGTCTTTAAGCTCCCCCGGTGGTTCCTCAACGTGGATCATGCTGGTGTTGGCGAGAGCTGCGAGGGCCCTATCGTAGCACTCGTTTGGAACCGTTATCAGCACCTCTTCGAGCTTGTTTGAGACTATCACTAGAGGCCCCGCCTAGGGACCTTAGCATGGGTTAATAAGGCCTGCAAGGGCTTAGCCCAGGGCGCCTTGGCCTGCTCCTCAAAAACCCACAGCTTAAAAAACGGCTCGCCTGTTTGGCGAAAGGATGCAGTTTGTCGGCTAGTGAGACTAAGGTTCTTGTAATCGGAGATGAACAGAGCCTGCCGCTTTTCAGGATGATAGGGCTGTCAGTTATGCCAGCCTCAAGTCAAGCGGAGGCCGAGGAGGTTGTGAGAAAGGGCGTTCAGCAGGGCTATAGCCTAATAGTCGTGCTAAAGCACATAGTTACTGACGAGGAGAAGTTAAGGCGAATCGCAAGTGAGGGAGGCGCAGTCCTGCTCACCTTACCGACGAAATGGTCCAAGGCGGAGCCCATAAATATCGAGATGTTATTGGCCCAAGCGCTTGGCCTTGGGTGAGCCCATGAGCGTCAGCGGTGACCCTAGTAAGGTAGCTGATGCCGTCACGGGCAAGGCGATTAATCAGCTGGACTCGCAGCTTGAGGAGGCGCTGTCAGCGGCCCTGAAGCTCCTGACGAGCTCCTATAACAAGGCGCTAGAAGAGATGAGGGCAGCTATTGAGCGCAAGGCGGAGGATCTGAGCGAGCTCCTTAGAAGCAAGGCAGCTGAGGCGGACCTACAGGTCAAGCTGAAGGAGGAGTCGATAAAGGCAGAGGAGTCGAGCAAGGTAATGGAGGAGGTCATAAGGAGGCTCAAGTCTGACAGGGGGGAGTGGTACGTCAAGTTCCTGAAGAGGGTGTTTGAGGCCCTTTCAACGGAGAGTGAGCAGTACGGGGGTTTCATCATTAGGTGTGCCCCTGAGGACCAGCCTCTTGTTAGGGAGTTGATAAAGGGTTATAGAGGCTTGGAGCTTTCGGACGAGCCGGCTATGGTGGTGGGTGGGGTAGTGGCAACCTCAAAGGACGGTACAGCGAGGCTTGACTACACGATCGACCAAATAGTTAAGGAGAACGAGACCCTGCTGAGGGGATTGGCCTCAAGGGGACTCTTCGAGGTGGCCTGAGGTGCCTGTCAGGGGGAGGATAGTAAGGATCTCGGGGCCCCTCATAGTAGCTGATGGCATGAGTGGAGTTCAGATGTATGAAATGGTGAAGGTTGGTGAGGTTGGTCTCATCGGAGAGGTCACGAGGATAAGGGGCGACACGGCCTACGTTCAGGTCTATGAGTCCACAGGCGGTCTCAGGCCTGGCGAGCCCGTTGAGGGCACAGGCGCTCCATTGAGCGTCGAGCTGGGACCAGGTCTCATAGGGAGCATCTTCGATGGCGTACAGAGGCCTCTTCCGCTTATCGCGCAGCAGGTAGCCAAGGCGAACCCCGCCAGGAGCATCTTCGTCGAGAGGGGCGTGAGCGTTCCATCAATTCCAAGGGATAAGAGGTGGCGCTTTACACCAAGCGAGTCTGTTAAGATAGGTGATAAGATAACAGGGGGCGATATAATTGGTATCGTACAGGAGACCCCACTTGTCGTCAACAAGGTGATGATACCCCCGGATATCAACGGTGTCTTGAAGTGGATCGCGCCAGAGGGCGACTACACAATCACTGACCCAATAGCAGAAGTAGACATTGGTGGTGGCGAGGCTAGGGAGGTCTTCCTTGCTCACCGCTGGCCTGTCAGAGTGCCGAGGCCTTACTCGCTGAAGCTTGATCCAACAGAGCCCCTCATAACGGGGATGAGGATAATCGACCTACTGTTCCCAATGGCCAAGGGAGGCACTGGCATGATACCTGGTGGCTTCGGCACGGGCAAGACTGTGACCCTACATAGCCTGGCCCAGTGGTCCTCGGCGAACGTAATCGTTTACATAGGATGTGGCGAAAGGGGCAACGAGATGACGGAGGTCCTAGAGAGGTTCCCAACCTATAAGGACCCATGGACAGGCAGGCCCTTGATGGAGAGAACTATACTGATAGCCAACACCAGCAACATGCCTGTCGCAGCGAGAGAAGCGAGCATTTACGTTGGTATAACGATGGCCGAGTACTACAGGGACATGGGCTATGACGTCCTTCTCGTCGCCGACTCCACCAGCAGGTGGGCCGAGGCGCTCAGGGAAATAGCGGGCAGGCTTGAGGAGATGCCAGCGGAGGAGGGTTACCCGAGCTATCTGGCCACAAGGCTTGCCGAGTTCTACGAGAGGGCAGGCCGTGTCAGGACCCTTGGGAGGCCAGACAGAAATGGCAGCGCCACCGTGATAGGCGCCGTCAGCCCGCCAGGCGGAGACTTCACCGAGCCCGTCACGACCCACACGAGGAGGTTCACTAAGGTTTTCTGGGCCCTCGACACGGCCCTTGCCTACAGCAGGCACTACCCAGCGATTAACTGGATAACAAGCTACAGCGCTTACGCAGAAACAGTTGAGGGATGGTGGAGAAAGAACGTCGACGAGAATTGGGCTGAGTACAGGAGGGTCATAATGGACGTCCTCCTAAGGGAGAACGAGCTAAGGGAGATCGTGAGGCTAATAGGCACTGAGGGCCTGAGCGAGCAGGACAAGTTAGTCCTTGAGACCGCCAGGCTGATAAAGGACGGCCTCCTCAAACAGAACGCCTTCGACCCAATTGACACGTTCACAACGCCAAAGAAGCAGGTGGCGATGATGAAGATGTTCGTCGAGTTCTACAGCGCTGCCACTGAGGCTGTTAAGAGGAACGTGACCGTAGCAAAGATAAGGGAGTCTGTAGGGAGGCTTTACACGGACATGGTGAAGGCGAGATTCACGATACCGAATGACAGGATTGAGGACATAGAGAAGCTTACGGCGACCGTGGTTAAGGCCATAAATAAGGCCGGAGGTGGCTAGCATGAGCATAGTTGGTATCAAGGAGTACAGCAAGGTATCTGAAATTAGGGGCCCGCTTCTGGTAGTTGAAGGTGTTAGCAGGGTTGCTTATGACGAGGTCGTCGAGGTTGAGCTTAACAACGGTGGGAGGAGAAGGGGGAGGGTCCTTGAGGTCACTAGGAATACCGCCGTCGTACAGGTGTTTGAAGGAACTACGGGGATATCAACAATAGGGACTAAGATCAGGTTCTTAGGCAGGACGCTTGAGATGCCGGTCTCTGATGATATGTTGGGCAGGATCTTCGACGCGCTTGGTAAGCCTGTTGACGGAGGGCCGGAGATAATCGCTGAGGAGAAGTATGACATTAACGGGGCCCCAATAAACCCTGCCGTAAGGGCATACCCTGAGGACTTCATTCAGACCGGTGTCAGCGCGATAGACGGCATGAACACGCTGGTGAGAGGGCAGAAGCTGCCGATATTCAGTGGAAGCGGGCTTCCCCATAATGTGCTCGCCGCACAGATCGCGAGGCAGGCGACGGTAAGGGGTGAAGAGGAGGAGTTCAGCGTGGTCTTCGCGGCGATAGGGATAAAATATGATGACTTCATGTTCTTTAGGAAGTTCTTCGAGGAGACAGGTGCCATGAAGAGGGTTGCGATGTTTGTTAACTTGGCCAATGAGCCTGCTATGCTAAGACTTGTCGCGCCCAGGGCCGCGCTCACCTTGGCGGAGTACCTTGCGTATGAGAGGGACATGCACGTGCTTGTCATACTTACCGACATGACTAACTACGCCGAGGCCTTGAGGGAGATCAGCGCAGCCAGGGAGGAGGTCCCTGGAAGGCAGGGATACCCCGGTTACATGTACAGCGACTTGGCCAGCATTTACGAGAGGGCAGGCAGAGTTCATGGCAGGAAGGGCAGCATAACGCAGATGCCTATACTGACGATGCCAAATGACGACATAACTCACCCGATACCTGACCTCACAGGTTACATTACTGAGGGTCAAATAGTTCTAAGCAGGGACCTGTACAACAGGGGCATATACCCCCCAATCAATGTCCTCATGAGCCTGTCGAGGTTGATGAAGGAGGGCATCGGGTCTGGCAAGACTAGGGAAGACCATGCCCAGGTGAGCGACCAGCTCTACGCTGCCTACAGCAGAGGTGTCGAGCTGAGGAGCCTGGCTGCCGTTGTAGGGGAGGAGAGCCTGAGCGAGGTTGACAGGAAGTACCTGCGGTTCGCTGACTCCTTTGAGAAGAGGTTCCTTGGTCAGGGCATAAGGGAGAACAGGAGCATTGAGCAGACACTTGACCTGGCTTGGGAGATCCTGTCAGAGCTGCCCGAGGAAGAGCTGACCAACATAAAGGAGGAGATGATAAAGAAGTATCACCCGAAGTACAGCGCCCAGGCTAAGGCGTGACCCAGGACCCTATCCTCTCACCCTTTGCTATTTTAACTATTACATCGGGGTCCCCGCCGTTCACAAAGACGAGGGTTATCCTGCTTCTCCTGACTACGCCTAAGGCTACGTGGTCGAAGAGCTCGTAGGTCCCGGCAGTCTGACTCTTGTCAAGTACTATACGCTCAAGCTCATTATAGGTAAGACTCTCAAGCCTTCTCGAGTCTGGCCCCCCGGGCCTACCGGTATACACCCCATCAACACCACTGAGGAGGTTGATGAGTAGCTTGGCTCCGAGGGCCTCAGCCATAACAGCTGCGACCGCGTTAGTGCTTTGCCCAGGCTGGAGCCCGCCCATCACCGGCACCAGGCCCTCCAAGGAGATCCTCACAGCGTCCCTTACGTCCCTGGGAACCTGCGGGAGGGCAAGGGGGTAAAGGGCGAGGGAAACGGCCAAAGCGTTAAGGTTCGCGGCCTCAATGCCAACCTCGTCGAGGAGCGACTCCGGGACGCCGAGCGATCTAAGCGGCGTTATCAAGTCCCTTGCTATTGGTCCGCCACCTACGACTAGGCCAACCCTCACCCGCTCCCTCACCAACGACTCTATTGCGGCCCTCAGCCTCCAGAGGTAGGACTGGGATAGAGGGTACACAAGAGAGCCGCTCAGCTTAACGACTATTGGTGCCCTTACCGTCAAGGGGTAACCGACCTCAGCCGCCTGGCCCCGTTCACCGTTCACGGCTTTTAACCTACATCATCGGCCTGTACCATCTGAGAGCCTTCAGGCTTTAAGCTTGGAGTGTTACAGGCTCCTGGGAGAGTCCGATGCCCTCCGTGACGCTTGAGATTGACATGGGCAAGTACAAGA
The DNA here is from genome assembly GCA_049974445.1 of Acidilobus sp. GTDB lineage: Archaea > Thermoproteota > Thermoprotei_A > Sulfolobales > Acidilobaceae > Acidilobus. The sequence continues at coordinate 49,635 of JBMFIT010000002.1, read as the reverse complement.
GCGCAACTGTACCACTCGACGTCGCTGAGAGGCTAATAGTTGAGGTTAGCAGGAGGCTTAATGTGGAATCGAAGGACGTTATAGAGGCGCTAAGGATCGTCAGGAACTTTGACGAGTTCTATGAGTTCCAAGAAAAGAAGTTCAAGGACTACGTCGTGCCAGATAAGGACATTGGTGACATGATAAGGGGGGCCGTCGTCGTTGACAGCCTTAAGCTAATCAGGAGAGACAGCGAGAAGGAGGTGACTGTAACCTTCGATAGGAGGGTTAGTGAGGACGTGATAATCGCCGTGTTGAAAGACTTAGGCTATGAAGTCAACTTGGTAAGGCACAACATGTCAGAGCTGCTCTCAGGCAGCTGAGTGGTCAGCTAGCGGCCTTCTTCTTTGAAGACTTTGCGGCCTTCTTACGCCGCTGAGACTTCTTCTCGGTTTTCTTAGCAGGTCTGCGCCTCGCCCTCTTTCTGACAGCCTCTCCCGCCTTCTTGAGCGCTTCGTCGACGTTCTCGAACATAAGCGCCTTGGCCTGGTCAATAGAGATCCTGCCCTCGCTGGCCTGCTCTAGGACGTCAAATGCGTTAAGCATAACCTCGATTAACTCGGGGCTTCCTAACCTATACTCGGCAGCGACGGCCTCCACTTCGCTCTCTGTCTTCTCCTCCGTAGACCCCTCCGTGGCCTCCCCGTTCCCCTCGGCCTCCTCAGACCGCTCTTCCTCAGCGCTCACTGCGGGACCCCGATGCTTTCACCCGCTTGTCTGCTAAACTTAAATACTTTTGAGACATCACCACCTTCGCTAAAGGATGGTCGCTATGTGTGCCCAGGAGATAAAGCTGTACCCGGTGACAAAGGAGGAGATCAAGGTAGGTCCACCCTTACTCACTAAGTATGAAAGGGCTAAGATAATAGGCCTCAGGGCCCTCCAGCTCGACTATGGGGCTTTCCCAATGGTTGACGTGGAGGCTTTAGGGATCAAGAAGGATCCATTAGATATAGCTAGGTATGAGCTTGATCATGGGCTGCTGCCCCTTTCAATAGTTAGGCACATGCCTGCTGGCAGGACGCAGGTCATACCAATTAGGCTCTTGGTAGGGTGAAGGAGTCTATTGAACGCTTTTAAATTGCGCCTTAAACGTCAAGGAGAGGTGTAAAGACTTGGTTAGGGCGCCAAGGGGCTACAGGCATAGGACAAGGAGGCTGCTGAAAAAGCACGTCAGGGAGAGGGGGGCAATACCAAGAACAAGCGTTATGTTCTACCCCTACAAGGAAGGGGATAGGGTTGCCATAATAATCAACCCCTCATATCATGACGGGATGCCTCACAGGAGGTACCATGGATTAACGGGCGTAATAGTTGGGAGAAGAGGAAGGGCTTATGTAGTAAAGGTAACGCTGGGCGATAAGGAGAAGACAATCATAACCTACCCTGCCCACCTCAGGCCTCTCGCCTCATAGCGAGGGTCGGGCGCATGTTCAGGAAAATAGAGTCTCGAAAATACCTGACGTACTCTGAGGCCCGTGAGGTCCTCGAGAGGAGGCTAAACGAGTCAGGGGGCTCTATAAACCCAATCCAGGAGAGGACATGGGAATTCCTCAAGATGTTCGGGCAAAGAGAGTCTGCGGCAGCTAGGAAGGCCGTTGAGTCTCTCCTTGAGGCCGGGCTTAACGAGCATGTGGCGGTCGAGCTCGTAAATATGTGCCCCCAGGACGACGGTTTTATCAACCTGATACTTTCTGGCGAGGAGGGCCTTACTATAACGGATGAGCTCATTTCAAAGATAAAGGTAATAATATCTTCATACTGCGGGACCCAGTCCCCTCCCCAAGCTTAATCCTCTTCCGGTTACGTGAAAGCAGGGAGCATGCCTCCACACGCCTGCAGGCCATATGGGCAATACGTTGTCATCATAGCTGAGAAACCTAAGGCCGCCGCCAGGATAGCCAACGCCCTAGGCCAACCTAGCATCTGCCGCATTAACGGGGTTCCAGTGTACATTCTTACGAGTAATGGACAGCTCATGGTTGTAGTTAGCAGCGCTGGCCACATGTTTGGGCCAACTACGTTAGTCAAGGGCTTACCGGTCACTGACCTTAGGTGGGAGCCCCTATGGGCTTTTGAGTACAGATCCAGGCACCTCAAGGCCTATTACGAGGTACTTGCTAAGATTCTCCCTGCGGCCTCCGCCTACGTAAGTGCGTGTGATTATGATATAGAGGGCAGCACTATCTGTTACAAGATAATACAGGCTTTCGGAACCCTAGAGAAGGCTAGGAGGGCTAAGTTCTCATCACTCACAGAGGGCGAGCTGAGGAAGGCCTTCTCAAACCTTCTACCGCTTGACGTCAATAACGCAATGGCTGGCATAGCGAGGGCTGAACTGGACTGGCTTTGGGGCATAAATTTCTCTAGGCTCTTAATGAGGTCATATTCAAGAGCCGTCGGCGAGAGGGCCTCGCTTAGTGCGGGGAGGGTGCAAACCCCCACGCTTGCGGAGGCTGTCAGGAGATGGATTACCAGGAACTCCTACGTCCCTGTACCCTCAGTAAGCATTGCTGTGGAGCTGAGTTACGCGGGTCAGAGGTTTAAGGCCAGGCCAGAAGGGTGGGGACCAAGGGATCGGGATGAGGCGCTAAAAGTAGCGCAGGAAGTGAGGTCGACAGGCTACATGACTGTCTTGCGTTTCAGCCAGGAGGAGGATGTAGTCAACCCGCCCTCACCATTCAACCTCACCGACCTTCAGGAGGAGGTAACGAGGATCTACGGGCTCTCGCCTTATAGGACGCAGGGGATAGCTGAGGACCTCTACCTCTCCGCACTGATAAGCTACCCTAGGACAGAGAGCCAGAGACTGCCTCGCGACCTCGACTATCACGGCATCCTTCGTTCACTCGCGAGGCAGAGAGACTACACAGGTCTGGTCTCTAACCTACTCATGGAGACAAGGGGTCTGCTGAGGCCGGTGGAGGGGAGGAGGACAGACCCCGCTCATCCAGCCATTTACCCTACTGGCGAAGCGCCATCTGAGCCCCTTGATAAGTATCACAAGGCCGTCTACGATCTCATAGTCAGGAGGTTCATGGCTGCCTTCGCCCCCGCCGCCGTCTTTGGCAAGTCTAAGGCTGTTCTTATGGACTCACAAGGGAGGGCCTGGACAGCTCATGGGGTCGTTATACTCAAGGAGGGATGGATTCACTACTATCCATTTGTTGGAATAGAGGAGGTAACGCTCCCACGCCTTGAGAAAAATGCTAGAGTCGCAGTTCTCGGGGTCTCGGTGAGGGTCGTCTGGCCCTCTTCAACAACAAGGCTCTCAAGACTCTCCCTACTTCAGTGGATGGAGTCGAACGGTCTGGGTACGAAGGGCACCAGGGCAAAGATTATTGAGACGCTACTGAAGAGAGGCTTCCTCCAGGTCAAGGGAGGGGGTCTTGAGGTCACAGACCTTGGCTATGCGGTTTATAAGGCCTTAAGCTCTATGGCCTCAGAGCTCGTCTCTGTTGACCTGACGAGGGAGTTCGAAAGGAAGCTTGAGCTAATAGTCGACGGAAAGCTGTCAAGGGACGAGGTAGTTTCCGATGCGAAAAAGTACGTCGCCAGTCTCGTTAACAAGTACATGGGCCTGGTGGACCAGATAGGTAGGAGCCTTGCCGAGCAGGCTGGATCGCTGAAACCACGTAAAAGCTGCCACATATGTGGGAGGCCTGCTGACGGTGACCTGTGCGAGCTTCACTTAGCAGCTCTGCGCGAGATAGAGAGAAACATGTCACAGCTTCAGGCAAGGCTTGGAAGCGACAGGTATGGGGTGCTGCGAACCCTTGCTAAGAGGAGGCCTGCTGGAAGGTGGGTCCGCGAGGTAGCAGACTATATGCTAAAGGGTCTCAAGTGACCCCCTGTTGAGGCCTCATTATCAACGATAGCGCCCCAACGTATGGTATTGTAAATGGCGTCCTGCCTCCAATAACCTTACCCAGGATGAACCAGTACGGGACCCCTGAGACATCTGTGCCGTACAGCGAAACGTAGCCGCAGTAGCTTGGGTAGCCGGGGTCTGGGAGCTGATTATTGTCACCCTTTGTCACAAAGCATAGGGTTCCATTATGATAATAGATGTCGATGACTCTGTGTATTATTAAGACGTTATTCAGGGGGATACCGTAAAAGTTACCAGTGAACCTATAGACTATCACGTCCCCAACCCGTATGTCCGAGGGTGGTACCTTGACGACGAATACCAGGTCCCCCGACTGTAGAGTAGGAAGCATGCTCCTGCCGTCAACGACAACGACCGTAAGTGGTGTCGGAGACGACGGGTGAAGGTAGAGGGTAGCAATGAAGGTGCTAACGAGGAAGACAAGGAGTATCGTAATTACTACAAGGCCTGCCTTAAGCGGCCTCGTTCTACATCCCTCATGGACAGCATAGAAGTAGGTTTAAACCCTTAAGTCACCATTGTCGACTTCGGCAATGGAACTTTAGATGTTGCACGTCTTACATGTGCTGTTCTCGTCAGACTCCACGGTTACAACGCCTCCCTCTGACTTCAGCTTGAATAAAGAGGCGACCTTAGCGTCCGAGGTGGCCTCTTCCACCGCTATCTCCCTCCTTACGATAGCCATCCTTAGGCCCGCCTGCCTCCTGACGAGCTTGATGGGCAGCTGTGAGATCTGCCTCTGCTCGCCGCCGAAGTATATCACCTGGGCCCCCTTGCTCTCGTCCCTGTACACGGTAATTCCCTTCAGCCCGCTGAGCCACGCGGCCAAGTAGGCCGTGGCTACAGAGTTAACGGAGGCCTCCCTCGATAGGTTCACCGTTTTGCTGATTGACTGGTCCGTGTAGAGCTGAGCGGCCGCCTGATGTGCTATGTGATACCATACGTCGAAGTCCATCGCCATTGGGAAGAGCCTAGCCATGTCCTTAAGGCCGGCTATGAGGCCCTCCACGTCCCAGCCGGCCCTGACCAGCTTGCCGTCTTGATTGATCACTCCCATCTGCCTGGCTACCTTCTCAACGTCCTCCATTGCCCACCTCAAGCTCCCCTTGTGGCGCGATATGGCAGCGAGTATAGCCTCAACAACGTCCTGAGGGGCCCCAGTCCTCTTTACGAGATCCATCAACTTATCCCTGAACTCCCTCGCGACCTCCCAGAGCTCACCGACAAGGACCTTTCTGAGATAGACTAGGGCGAAGTAGGGCTCGATTCCGCTCGTTGTACCGGCTATGATACTGATGGTCCCTGTGGGCGCTACGGTGTTTACAGCGGTGTGCCTTGGCGCCCTTGCCCCCAAAGACCTACCATAGGCTTTCAGCGCTTCCCACAGCCTTCTGGGCGCGTAGACGGCCATGACTAGAAGATGCCTTGGACTCCTCACAAGCTCCTGCGGTGGCATCTTCAGTGCATCATTAAGGAGTTCTGGGGTAACGTCAAATATGTTAGCCAGCACACTCTCTAGGGCCTCCCTCCTGACCAGTACGACCGACCCATCAGGTCTGACCCTCTTGGCGGTCTCCCCCTCCAGCTGGCCCATGACGTAGTCCGTGAGCCTCGCATCGTGGTACTTAGCCACGAGGAAGTCCTCTTCCAACCTGGCAACCTCTGAGGCCTTTAACAGGGCTGGCGTCAGGAGCTCGAGGGTCTCCTCGGGCTCAGCCTTCTCAACACACCTAAGAGAGCTCCAGTTAAACCTCTTGCACTCGTAAGCAGGTGCGTGACCCAATTTTGCGCCCAGCTCCCAGCTCCTCTTCCAGGCCTCCGCCTCCAGGAGCGCCGTGACAGCAAGTGTAAAGGCGACGGCCTCATCGCTATCATACGGCAGGTTAAGCCTAGCTAAAGCTGAAGCGAGGCCCATGACTCCCAGGCCAACCTTTCTAGTGAACTTATTGACCAGGTCTTGCCTGTGATCTGGCTGCTTGTTGTAGTCGATAACCGCGTCAAGTCCGTCCACGGCCAGGTCAACGTCATGGACGAACGCCTCGACGTTAAACCTGCCTTCATTCACATACTTGTCAAGTGATATGGAGCCTAGGTTACAGCTCTCATAGGGGTAAAGAGGCTCCTCACCGCACGGGTTGGTGGCGGAGACGGCGCCCAGCCACGGCGTTGGAACCCACTTGTTGTGGTTATCAAGGAAGAAGAGGCCTGGGTCGCCTCCCTCCCATGCGCCTCTCACAATCTCCTCCCATAGCTTCCTGGCTGGGTAGTGCCAGCCGTGCGGATTCCTCCGCGAGGTATCCACGTCCTGGGGTATCCTCTGCTTCGCCTCCCTAACTAAGTCCTCCAGGACGTTCATGTACGGCGTCAAAGGCAGCCTCCCTTCAATCATTAGCCTCAACGTCCTGCCCTCCCCGGTTGCCCTTGAGATCGAGTAGTGGAGCCTGTAGACGCCGTCGCCTCTGTCGCTATACCTTGGGTTAACCATCCACCACTCTGAACCCTCTACTACGGCTTCCATGAAGGCGTCGTGCATGCCCACGCTTATGTTGAAGTTTGTGAGGAAGGCGTCGCTGAGCGGGGCCCTCTTGGCCTGTATGAAGCCTGCGTCCTCGGGGCTAAGGCCACCTTCCAGGACCCTCTTTAAGGCCTCAAGCGTGTCCCCATGAACCTCATAGTATCCGTCCTTCTGAAGCTGCTCAAGCGTTCTCTTAAATTGATCTAGCAGGGACACTACCTGAGGAGGCAAGGTGGAAGAGAGAGCCTTCCAGGGGTCGAAGGTGGGGTCGTAGAGGTCAGGGTGCCAGTCATGGACTATACCCATGTTGGCCCCCCTCCTCTTGCCCCCCTGCTTAACAACATCTGTGGCTACGTCATAGAGTCTCATGAAGCTGAGCGGCCCGCTAGCAACACCACTAGTCCCCGCAACGACATCACCTCTAGGCCTCAGCTCCGAGAAGCTAAAGCCCTCACCTCCCCCATACTTGAACGTCATGACCTGCACAGTGACTCCATCCATGATGCCCCTCATATCGTCGTGGACTGGGGTGACATAGCACGCGCTAAGGGCCCCCTTTGCGCCGTCGGCGTACATGTTGAAGAGGGTAGGAGAGTTGAACACGAACCTGCCGTCAACGAGCGCCTTGTACAGCGCCTCTGGGTCCACCCTGGGGCTGAAGCCCCTTGCTACTCTCATCATAACCATTGAGGGGGTCTCAAGGAACCTGCCCCTGAGGTCCTTGGTCATGTACCTGCTCATGAGAACTCTTATGGCGTTATAGGAGAACCTGAGGTCGTCCTCACACAGGCCCCTTTCAACGCAGGAGGGGAGTGGGGCCAGGAGGCCCTCATTAGGGGCCCTCCCCTTGGACTCAGGAAAAGTCTGAAGCACCTGTTGATAGATCTCTGAGAGTAACAGCCTCTTCGCCTCCTGCTCCGCCTCCGGCCTCGTCAGTGACTCCTTCATGAGCTCGAGCTGTCTAGCCTCGGACGACAAATTATCGGACACCCCCTTCGGCAAGGGAGGTATAGGCCAGACAGGGGCCTTCTCCCAACTCCTCCATATAGTAGGAGGTCGCCTTCATGTGGACAAAAGAGGGGTTGACTCTCTTATCATACTTAATGGAATCTCTGGTCGACAATAGGGTCCACGGTAATACTGGCAATAGCTGTAAGAGCACCGCAGGTACCAGCGATACTACTTCACCGGCGCTATATGAGGCAATCCGAATTAATTACCCTAACAGAGATCAGCGGAATCGTATGACGCACACCGGCACTGGGGGTCTGCCAGCACCACTGTGTTCCAGGTGTGGAAGGAGGCCAGCCGTATATTTGAGGGTGTCAAGCGGTGAGGCCTTGTGTGTGAGATGCATCTGGGACGAGGTCTCTAGCTCATCTTCTAAGATCCTATCTATGGCAAGGCCGACTCCGAGGTCCCGCTTCCTTGTCCCCATTTCCTCGTTCGCTCCCTCTGCCAGCCTCCTGGCGTCCCTTATACTCGCCCGCATAGAGAGGAGGTTCCCCTCTTCGGTTTTCCTAGCCGTCCCCTCCTTTTACGAGACTCCTGAGTTAAAGAACAAGCCCGCAAACCTAAGCGTGCTTAGGTTCAGGATCTCACCCCCGCCGCCATCTACCGCCGACGTGATCTCCTGCATTAGGTACGATAGGGCCTGGGCGGTGAGGGCGGCGTCAATAGTAGGGGCTGACATCATAGTTCTCCCCCTCGCTAGGACTGACTTAACAGCAGTTCTGCTCGAGGCCCTCCTCACCGGGAAGCCTGAGGCCTCCTTCGATTCTCAGGCACACTTGGTGGTTGGGGAGAGGAAACTAGTCAACCTCTTCGCGTATATAGAGAGGGAGACCGTGGCAGCGCTAGAGTACGTCGAGTCGCTTGACCTTAAGGCGGCCTGTATGCCTGTAATCATTACCAAGCCAGTCCTGTTCTCTATCATAGGCGCACCAGAGAGGGACTACGGAGCCCTTGAAATAACGCCCAGGTTTGTCCAGGCGATTAGGAGGCCGTATATCTGCAGGGCGTGCGGTGCGCCCTCAAGTAGCTCCCTTTGTGGCTACTGCAGTAGACTCGGCCTAGCAGAGCTCTCAGTGGCACAAATTGGTGAGACCCAGAGGGCCCCTACGTGCCCTGGATAAGCGACCTGAGGGAGTCCTTCTCAGCCCTGCTGAGGTGAATAACTATAGCGAAGCCGTCCCTTGGGGCAAGGCTTGGAGGGCGTATCTCACCGTTAAGTACAACGTAACCAGCAGAGATCATCTCCTCAACCAGCCTAGAGTGAAGCCTTTTGGCGGTCTCAATTAGAAGCCTCGAGAACCCCATGTGCTCCTTTAGCTCACGCTCAGACAGCTGGGCGCCGCACACCAAGCATGCCAGGTCAGGTGTGACGGCCCTGAAGCCACACCTGGGGCACTCAACGGGAGTTGGTTTTCCGTATTGCAGCCACAGTGACCTAAGCGTGTCGACAATGTCGTCGGCCCCGAGCCTCTTGGCTTCATGATATAGGTAGGGGGCTGCCTTTCCAGCGGCCTCTTGGGCGTAGCTCACTATGAACTCCAGCTGCTCCCTGGTAAGTCGCGTCCCCCTGGATAGGATCACGTTGGCCAGTGCCTTCATTAAGTTGTCCTTGGCAGCAGTGACCTTCTTAAGGGCAACCTCGTCAGTCAGCTTCGACGACCTACTCTCTGCGATCGCGTAGACCATGTCAGATATAACCCCCTTAGCGTCGTCTAACGTAATGCCATAGGCATCAAGGCCAAAGGACTCGTAGACTTGTTGGGTCACGCTGTTTACGATAGGTGAGAGGTCGGCCTGTGTATGCTGCCTTCTGCTGCTCTCCGTCCTCCTCTTCCTTGACTGAATCGCGCGCTCCTCGACCTTCTTCCTGGGCAAGACCTTAAACCTCTGCCCTTAGCTTAGGCCTTAAGTAGAAATGTCCCCAGGGGCGTTAAATCTCTAGGGAAGCTTGAACCAGGGGGCTGCTGAGGGCCGGCTCGCATTAGTAGTCGCTGGCCTTAACGTGCTGGCCCTTGCGGTCATGCTGTACGGTTATGTCGGTACTGATGTTGTTATCGGTTATTATCACGGCGAGCCTGTGCTCTATTACATACCGACTGCCTGCTCTGTGATCGGTGGCTTCGTCCTAGTTGCCCTCGGTATCTTCTTGCTGATCTCAGCCAACCTTAACATTGAGGAGCATGTGAGAAGGGTCCTTCTGGCTTCCTCGCTACTGGCGGCCGTCGTGGTGTCCGGCCTCGTAGCGTCCCAGGTAGATGGTTTGACGAAGCTTAGCCTGTACGGCGGCAAGGAGGACTCGTACGTAATTCAAATCGCGGCGGCAAAATACTTCATTGCTGGCGAGGACCCCTATCTCGTTAACTACTCAGGCCAGCTGCTCAGGGCAGCTCCAGTTACAAAGTTAACCTTCATCTACTCCTCAGGCCCGCCCTATTTCGTATCCAAGTCAGTGGGCATCGTCGACATACTTGACTATCCGGCATTCTCGTTTCTTTACTATGTGCCCGCAGTACTAATGAGGATCCCAGGCAATGTCTGGGACGCTTTAGTGCTTGGCACGGTCCTTGCCGTTATCTTCCTGAGGGCAAGGAGGCCCTTTAGATGGATGCTGGTTCCGATCCTTGTATCGGGGCTCCTTTACTTCATCACGGACCCTGTTGTCTTCGATCCGTTGTCTGGTTGGCTGTCCATGGTTCTCCTCGCAGTTTCGTTCACGGGTAACCCAGTAGCCGCTGGGGCCTTGCTGGGACTAGCGGCGTCGTACAGGCAATATGCGGTGGCAGCTGCGCTAGTGTACTTCCCTCTTGCCCTGAGGAGGAGGGTAAGGAACGTTAAGCTTGGGCTTCTCTCCTTCATCTTAACGGTTATGGCCGTTAACCTGCCCTTCTTCACGTTGGCCGGGCGATCCTTTTTAGATTACGTGATGGCGCCTGCTAGGTACAGACTAGACCTAGAGGGGCTAGGAGTCTCCAGTATATACTTCGTGACAGGTCATGTCATACCAGGAAATTACCTGTCAGTGATCGCTTCGGCACTGGTCGCCATCACGCCGGTGCTTACGTACGCACTCTACGACTATCTCGGCGGGCTTGCCTACATAATACCTGCCGTTGCTTTTCTGGCTTATCCAAGGCCTTTGTATTCCTACTGGCTATGGTTTGCCTTTGTCGCGGCGGTGGATTATGTCGTTAATGACGTCAGCCGTCAGGCGATACTCTCATCCGAGAGTAGGGTCGTCACCGCATCCGTGTTATCAACTATTGCCGCCATTTCCGCATTGGTAGCATCCATTTCATCAATGGGAATTGAGGGAAATGGCTTATTGATCGGCCTGGCCTGGATTGTCATAGCGACATCAATTGTCTTCACGACTTATATAAGGTCCCTGGAGACCCTTAACTATGCAGTCCCGACCTCACTCGTTGCTGGCCTTGTTGTGTCAGGCCTGGTCGCCAGAATTTATGCCAGGTCACCTAGGGTAGATGTATCAATACCGCTTTCCACGTCCCTCAATAGGCTGGAACCATTACATGGTCCAAGGCTCTATGACGCATTTACATCTAGTTTAAAGGTGGCGACCATGACTTACCAGGCTTACATGACGTTGCCGTATAGCTCACAGCTTCCACCCATCGGCGTCGTTCAACTAAAGACTGCATTAGTTCCATGGTTGTCGTCAGAGTCCCCATTTTGGGCCTCGCTCGTCATGTCAGCGCTAGTTATAGCATATGTCCTATCTGAGGGATCCCCTTTAACCATGCTGATGATGGGCCTCTCAGTGGACTCCATAGTTTTCTTAAGGCCTGGATGGCCAGCCGCCCTAGCGCTTTCCCTCTTAGTAGTCGCCTCATTTATAAGAGAAAGGTTCACTTACGTCAGGGCTGTCCTAGAGGGAGCCGCAGCTGTTGCCTCACCAATAGGCCTCTTGGGCACCATCATAATGGCTAAAGGAAGCTCAAGAAAGGCCTCCTCCGCGGCCATACTGGGTTCAATCCCTCTGTTGCTAATTCTCAGAGGTAGTTATGTGGTCACCTTCGTTGAAGAGGCGCCAAAGTACCTCAACGTCTACCTTGAGGTAGGCACGTTACAGTTGCTGTTAGGGATATCTGAGGTTATGGCGTTCATAGTCCCGCCCCTAATGGCCTTCTTTATCAAAGATCGTTCCCTCCCTTCCTGGCTCCTGCCAATTACATCACTTAGCGCGCTTACCGCTATGGGTCACATGGACCCTTCGTATTCCCTAGCCTGCCTCGTCTTTACGTTGATGGCCCTACTGACAGTACTGAACAGAACCTCAAATATTAAGTCGGCATCCACTGTCCCCACGAGTCCAGCGAAGGGGCGTCACAGATGCGGGGATGCCATCCCGACATCGCTGGCGCAGTGTTGGAGGAAGCTGACAAGTGCGTATTCTGTGGCTTCTGTGAAAGCGTATGCCCCACGATACCCTTCGGCCCCCACAGAGGATATGGGCCAAGGGGAAGGGTCACAATTGTTAAGGGAGTTATTAGGTCTGAGATTACGTTAACCGACGAGGTGGTGTCGAGCCTTTATAGCTGCTTACTGTGTAATGCCTGTAGCACGGTATGTCCGGCAAGGATCAGGGTTGGAGACCTGGTCAGGGAGGTCAGGGGGCTACTGTGGCCTAGGGTGCTAGAGTCGAGGGCGGTGGTGAAGGCCAGGTGAGCGGCCTCAGGGTATCCGAGGTGTTGAGGTTCATGGGGGAGTACACTAGGCTGACAGGCTACCCAGTGCCCGCCCCGCCCGGGTTCGCCTCGGAGTGGTCTAGAGGGCTTGAGCTTAACGGGGAGGGCTCCGGCAGGCTCCTCTTCACCGGCGCCCTGTACCAGCTTGTCCCGTACATCAACGCGACGATCAGGTTCCTCGAGGTCCTTGAGTCGAGGGGGCTCTCGCTTCTCCTCCCGAGCGTAATTGAGCTCGCCAACATAAGGCCCTCGGCCGTGTACGGGCTGGTGAGGCCCCAAAGGGGCGAGGTCGAGGAGTCCGCCAGGATACTCAGGTCGATTGTGACCCTTCTAGGCAGGTCAGGGGTCGACTTCGCCTACGACCCCGCGGTCTCGGACATGTACAGCGGGGCCCTGCTCCTTGACTACGGGGTAATGGACGGCCTGGAGGACCACGCAAAGAAGGTCGTGAGCGCCATTAACTCGACCGGGGCATCCGAGGTTATAGTAGTGGACCCCCACACGGCCCTCACGCTCATGGAATACAGGGTGAGGTATGGGCTCAGGCCTGCCGTCAAGGTGTACCTCGAGCTCGTCAAGCCCTCAAAGGCCTCCCTTAATGACGTCGTCACGGTCCACGACTCCTGCGTCTACTCACGTGACCTCAACATGTGGGCCAAGGTAAGGGAGTTGCTCGGTGGCGCTGGGGTCTCCATAAGGGAGGCCAGGAACCACGGGCCAATGACGTTCTGCTGCGGGGGGCCGATGGAGGCCCTTTCCCCCAGGCTCTCTAGCTTAGTCGCAAGGAGGAGGCTGTCCCAGCTCGTCAGGGCCTCAAAGACAATAGTCACGGCGTGCCCAGTCTGCCTTGGAAACCTTAGGAGGGTCGCGCAGGAGGACGTTAAAGTAGTTGACCTGTCCCTTTTATTAGTGGGCCAGCGATAAAAGGCGCGGCGTCGGCAGCGAGATAGGGGCTTTCCTCACAAGATTCATCGACGCCGTAAGGCACGGTCATGGGGCAGCCTTCTTTACTCTCCGAAGGGTTGGCTGACAACAGTGACCCGCGCAGATGGTGCCGCGGCCGGGATTTGAACCCGGGTCACGGGCTCGAGAGGCCCGCATACTTGGCCGGGCTATACTACCGCGGCACCTAGGGACATCAAGGGGTCAGGCTATTTAAGCTTGGGGCCCTGACCACCCCTTCTTTTCCTTAGCCTCCTTTTCTATGAACTTTTTATAGACAAGGTAATCCTCCTTAGCCTTGAGCAAGGCCTCATAAAAGGCCTTTTCGCCGCCCTTCATCAGCTCGCCCATAACCTTTTTGGTTGCCTTAGGTCCAACCCCTTGTGTCATCAGCGCCTCGACTACATATCTTCCGAGGCCCTGGGTTGCGTAATTAATATAAATGGCTGCCCTCTCCTTGACCTCCTCAATGTAACGCTTCTGCCCCTTAGCGAGTTTCTTCGCCTCCCCCTTCTTCCAGGCCACGTAGAGCGAGGCGACCTCCTCTCCCCACTGTGACGCAGGCAGAGGAGCCACCATAATGGCGCCGCAGCGAGGGCATCTAACGGGGTGAGCCAGGTCAGCGACCTTGGAACGCCAGGTGCTGCCACAGTGGGCGCAGACGAATATGGCCTCCTTCCTCATGGCTGATGTCCTGAGCCCATTAATTATGTAGTCTAGTGCTATGTCCTTTAGGTTGACCGCAATCTCTCTCCTGAGGTAAGGGTTCTTCACTACCTCCTCGGCGAGCGGGCTCGGCGATTCGCTCCTTATGACCCTTACGTCCTTAATGGTTCTGAGGAAGTAATCCAGGGCCTCCGGGTCAAGCTTGTCAAACGCTATCTCCCTAAGCGTCTCCTTCTCGACAACTGTTCCCCTGTAGGCCTCCAGGATCCTCTTGCCCTGCTCCAGGGAAACCCTGGCGTCAGGGTCTATGACGCCCATCCTCTTAGCAACTTGGAGAAACCTGATTACGTAAAGGGGTGTTGACTTGACGGCGTCATAGGCAAGCGACAAGAGCTCCGGAAGGTCAAGTCCTCTTGCCCTGAGCAGGGATCGTCTCACCTCGTCCCCGCTTACACCATGAGGCGATGAGAACACTATTGCGTAAGGTATGTAATCAAACCATGGCCTTACTGTGGGCTCCATGAGCTTGGTCAGGACAAGCGCGAGCAGTAGGTTTCCCTTACTGCCCAGGCACGTGTAGAGGATGCTGACCCCCTTGACCTCTTCAATGACGGGCTCCGTCATGGTAAGAGAGAACCCCCACATGGCTGAGGTCTTTGACATCACATCAATGACCTTCCTTGCGTCAATTTCGTTTATCCCCCTTGACTTAAGTAGATTGAAGGCGTTCTCTGGGTCAATGGACGCTATGCCAAGGATACTGCAGACCTCTCTGGCAACCTTATAGCTAACAGGTATCAATTCCCCCTCCCAAGAGGGAACGACGCCCTCCGTTGAGGCGAGCGGCTCGGCATCTATCCTCAGGCCCTCATAGTCAACGTTAACTATCCTCCATGCCCTCCCCGCCAGCACGAAAGTGGGCTTCTCGTCCCTGTTCGAGAGGAGCATGGCCTCAATGAACCTCTCGCCGACCTCGCCTAGCTGCGAGTTCGTGGCCACGTCGTAGACCCTAAAGCTGGCCTCATCAGGTATCATTGAGACCTTATAGAGGTAAGTAAAGGAGCGCCTTCCCTTTGATAGCCTGCCAGTCTCAGCCTCATACCTAAGGGCCCCGACGGAATCCAGGTGATCTGCCACCTTCTCGAGCTCCTCAAGCCCCATTCCTGCCAGTGGACCTGCCCTAGTCAAGATGTCGTAGGCCTCCCCGAGGCTGTTCGCAAGCCCCTCTATCACGAGGGCAACCAGCTGGTGAGCAGCTACGTCAAGGGGGTTTCTATGGTAGCTCAGATCCTCAAGCTCGCCCTTCCTTGTCCTCATCGCAATGACGGCAGACTCTAGCATTTCAAAGACGTTATCGAAAGTTATTATTGACGCGTTGCTCGTCCAACCATATCTGTGCCCAGCTCTTCCTGCCCTTTGCGTCATGGCTATCACCTCTCTTGGTGACATGAACTGCAGGACCCTATCGACGTGTCCTATGTCAATGCCGAGCTCCATGCTCGACGTGGCTACGAGAAGCTTCAGCTCGCCTTCCCTGAACCTCCTCTCAGCTTCCTCTCTCACCTCCCTCGACAGACTGCCGTGGTGAACCATCACCGAGTCGCCGAGGGGCTTTGCGAGAAGCGCGCCGAGCCTCTCGGCAACCGACCTAGTGTTAGTGAAGAGGAGGGCTGATCCCCTCTCGTCCATTAACATGGAGGCTATGACATCAACCGCTTTGCCTAAGTCGTACTCTTCAGGTACTGTGACCACGCTTATACTGTAGGTCCTCTCTCCCTTGTCCTCAACGACCTCGACGTGCCTGCCATATGCCAAGAGGGCGGCTGCGGCCCTCTTTGACCTCTCAGACAGGGTGGCTGAGAGGCCTATCCTCTGGACGTTGTTTCTCGACTTACTTTGGAGTCTCTCAAGGACGACTGAGAGCTCTGCCCCCCTTTTGCTGTCTATCAGCTCCTGAACTTCATCGACTATCACGAAGCTTACCTGGTCCCACATGTCGGACTGCCTCTGCACGGTTAGGATGAGGTTCAACGTCTCAGGCGTGGTCACCATGAAGTCAGGTGGGCTTTCGAGGAACTTCCTCCTCGCTGACGACGTTGAGTCGCCGTGCCTGAGCGCTATGTTGAAGCCGACCTCACGCACAAGCCTTGATATTCTCAGCGTTATGTCCCTGTTGAGGGCCCTCAAGGGGGTCACATAGATAGCCTTTATCTTGCCATCGCCAGGCCTGAACCTCTCTAGCATCATTGAGAGAACTGGGAAGAGCGCCGCTTCGGTCTTGCCAGTACCCGTAGGTGATGTTATTAATGTATGGGACCTCCTCAATACAACTGGTATTGCCTTCTCCTGTATGGGCAGAAGGGCTTGGTAGCCCAGCTTAGTAATGGCTTCTCGCAGTCTAGGGTGCAACATTAGTATGGCCCCGTTCATCTCCCAGGGCCTAATTGTGGACAGGAGAGGATAAATCACAGACGGCCTAAAAATCAGCTGCTAATAGAGGGGGGCTTGCCCTCCTCCCCTCCCTCCCTCCTCTCGCCCTCCTTCTTCTCCTTTGGCGGCGCGGCCGCTATGAGGTCATCAATCTTCAGCAGCGATATGGCGGCCTCTGCAGCCCCCTTTATCACCTGCTTCTTGACGAGGAGCGGCTCGTAGACGTTTATGGATAGCGTGTCCTCAACAGCCTTTGAGTTCAGCACGTCGACGCCGGCAAACCTCAGGCCCTTGCTGTGCAGGGACCTCAGCTGCATGACGGTGTCGAGGGAGTCCATTCCGGCGCTCTCAGCAAGCACGCTGGGTATCGTCTCAAGGGCGTCGGCGAATGCCTCGATGGCTAGCTGTTCTTTGCCGCCAATGGTGGCTGCGTAGTTCCTGAGCTGGAGGGCGAGCTCGACCTCCGGCGCGCCACCTCCACCCAGGATCTTCGGCTCCCTCATGATGTTCCTCAGGCCGTGTAGCACGTCGTTGATGTTCCTCTCGGCCTCGTCGAGAAGCATGTCATTGGCTCCTCTGAGGAGTATCGTAACGCTCCTGGGGTTCTTGGCGCCCTCAACGAACACCATCTTGTCGTTGCCGACCTTCCTCTCCTCGACAAGCTCGGCGTAGCCAAGGCTCTCAGGCTTAAGGTCCCTTATGCTAGTCACTATCTTCGCGCCGGTGGCCCTGGCCAGCTTCTCTACGTCGCTCCTCTTCACCCTCCTGACGGCGAGTATCCCCTTCTTAGCGAGGAAGTGCTGGGCCACGTCGTCAATTCCCTTCTGGGTTATGACTACGTTCGCGCCGGTGGCGGCTATCTGGTCGACCATGTCCTTAAGTATCTTGGTCTCCTCCTCTAGGAACGAGTCGAGCTGCTCAACGTCCGTGACCCTGATCTTGGTCGTAATGTCCGGCTTCTGTATCTCAAGTGGGGCGTCTAGCACCGCTATCTTAGCGTTGGTGACCCTCCTAGGCATGCCTGGGTGGACTACCTCCTTGTCAAGTACAATGCCTTTGATCAGGATGGAGTCGATGAGACCTCCGCCCTTCTTCTTCTCTATCTTAACGTTGTCAAGGTCTACGTTATATCCGCCCTCAGGCTTCGGCTCAGCCACGATCTTAACCGCGTTGACGGCAAGCTCAACTAGCTTGTCCCTCTCAGGGCCCTGCCCAGAGTACTTGCTCCCTATCGTTGTCATAGCAATCCTCTTGAGAGTCTCTTCGTTATTTACGTCAACTGGGACGGCGATCTTGTCAAGTGTTTCGAGCGCCCTGTTCATGGCCTTGGTATAGCCTTCAATTATAATGGTTGGGTGGATGTTTTGCTCCAGTAGGATCTCAGCCTTGTCTAGCAGCGCCCCGGAAAGCACGACAACGCTTGTAGTTCCGTCCCCGACCTCAGCATCCTGGGCCTTGGCTATCTCGACCATCAGCTTAGCTGCTGGATGCTGAACCTCCATCTCCTTCACAATGGTTGCGCCATCGTTTGTGACAGTCACGTCGCCGAAGGAGTCTATTAACATCTTGTCAAGGCCACGGGGACCTAGACTAGTCTTGAGCATCTCAGCTAGTACCTTTGCCGCAAGAATATTGTTCCTAAGCGCCTCCCTACCATAAGACCTCTGCGTCCCCTCCTTCAATATCAGCACGGGTATCCCGGATGCCATGATTTACCACCCTTCTTGAGCTGAACCCATAAGTGAGACCGTGGGACTGCCTCTATAAAAGCTTTTCTAGAGCTAGACCCGAGATCTCCTCCTAGAAGGCCTCCGCTCACTGACAGACCTTATCAACTCCTCGTTAGGCTCGGTTACTCTCCTCCTGATCAGCGCTGCCTGCTGGGACTGGCCGCAGACTAATCCCCCTCCTTCCAGGAGAGCGCGGCAGTAGGGGCACACCGCGACAAGCCTTCCATTAAGCCTACACGTCGTGGTCACTAACCTCCGCTCGCAGACGTCGCAGACTTCCCATGACAGCGTGGAGCGCAAGGCATACCCCTTGTGGTGTTCTCGCTAGGCCTTAAATTGGGGAGCGCCTGGGCTTCTCCTCCTTAATTGCGTAGATGCCTATAATCCGCTTGGAACCGCCGCCCGGGCACTGACCTACAACTAGGCCTACGTAGTCGCCCTCCCTGTAATCCCTGGTTGAGGTCTTCCCGTCGCACTCTTCAACGGTGATCACCCGTGGCCTCTTCCTCGCCTCCTGAAGCCTCTTTATCTCGTTCATCTGCTTTATAGTCATGGCAGTGGTCGCTACGATCATGATCAGAAGGAACATGAAGAGGTACAGCTGGAGCTCATTCATCACTGGCCCACCCCGACCGTGTTACCGACCCCTATGACTATGATGGTGTCGCCTTCCTCGCTTTCTGACCTTATTATCTGCTTGACCCTCTCCACGGCCTTATCGACGCCGTTGTAGATGTTCTGGTTCATAGCAAGTATGGCCTCATCCATGCCCATCTTAACTATGACAGCCCTCAGAGGTATATCGTACTCAGCAGCAACCCTCTCGAATCTTATCTTCTCTGGCCCTGGGTCGCCTATTGCGGCTCCAACTCCCTCCGCTACATCACCTGTGTTCTCGCCCTCGAACTTTAGCGCTGCATCCACGGTTACCATTAAGGACACTCTTTTACCCTGCGCCATTGCCTCCCTTATGGCCTTCTCCGCTGCTTCGCCCGGCCTTCCGACTGTTGACCCGGGACCCTTTGCCTTAATTATGAGGAGGTTCCTGCCCTCGAACCGCGTCTCGGCAACAACTGTGTCCTCAGTCACCTCCCTCCACTGTGAGCCATAGCCGGCCAGCCTTAAGGCCACGAGCGGGCCTGCCCCATCACCTACCGGCACCTTGTAAAGGAAGTCATCAAGGGCCTTTCTGTACATCTGGGCTATCTGTATTATCTGGGGCATGAAGACCTCGAGCTGTAGTATCAGGTACCAGTTCTTCGTCTTCTCGGCGAACAGGAGGAGATGTCTTACATACTTGTAGATGAAGTTCAGCGCTGACGCGATCTCTGCTGCCGTAGACGCGATGCTCCTGGTAACCTCATCGCTCTCAGGCATAGCCTGGTTGAAGACGTCCTTAAACCTGGCCTCCCGGACGTTGATTAGGTGCCGTAACCTGTTGATTATGTCCGTGGGCTCCAGCTGAACAGGCTCTATCAGGAAGAAGTCCAGGAGCCTGGACAGCAGGGAAGACGCATCCTTGGCCTTGTTCCTCGTCATGTAGTCGAGAGTCTCCTTCCTAGCCTCCTCTGCCAGACCCCCTAAGATCCCAATCTTGT
This sequence comes from Acidilobus sp., assembly GCA_049974445.1. Taxonomy (GTDB): domain Archaea; phylum Thermoproteota; class Thermoprotei_A; order Sulfolobales; family Acidilobaceae; genus Acidilobus. Next base: position 30,103 of record JBMFIT010000002.1, on the reverse strand, counting down.
TCCTTATGTCGACCCTGTACCAGTAAACCTGCACCCAGTTGCCCAGCCCCGTGAGCCAGAGGAACAGAAGGGCTACCCATAGCAGATTGATGACAATTGTCAGCCACGTGGTTAGCCCGGTACCTGACGCCATCGCCAGCCTCTCTCCAGGTGCCTCCTTCGTCGCAGGCTTTTAAGTTGTAGCTTACAAACGTGCTTGCTTAGCTGGGCTTTGTAGTCACTATCACGCCTTCCCGAGTTATGTAGAACGTGTGCTCGAACTGCGCCACGGGCGCCCCTGAGGCCTCTACGAGGACAGGGTACCTGACCAAAGCCCTCATCCTGGTCAGCTCATCAAGGGCCTTCGCTATCTCACCCTCCTTCCACTGAGGGTAAAGCCATCGGATCGCAAAGGGTAGGGTACTATAATTGCTCAGGATGTATTCAAGGACCCCTCTGGCTAGGTCTGACGCCTCCTTTGGCTTACGTCCAGTAGCTGAGTATATGTGCGCGGCTGACCCGTCAACAACGAAGCCCCTGCCTGTGGTACTAAAGGGCTCAACTGCGACGAGGAGGGGTGGCCTTAGCCTTCTGTAGAACGTGGCCCTGTCAGCATAATTGGGTATGGTCTCGCCAGCGTGCAGCATATACCTTGACATAGTGTGACCGGTGAGGTTCTTAATGGGCCTGTACCCCCTTGACGTTATCGCCCTCTCTATAGCCCTGCCAACTTCGAAAATCCTCACGTTGGGGGCCATGACAGAGGCTGCCGCCTGGAGCGCCTCAAGGGCCGACTGGGATAGATCCTTGAGGCCTCCGTCGCCGACTACTACGCTTATGGCGGTGTCCGCAAGGTAGCCGTCAACGGAGGCCCCCACGTCGACCTTGACTATGGCCCTTTCAGGCACCCTCACGTTGTCTGAGATGCCAGGCGTGTAGTGGGCTGCGACATCGTTGACCGAGAAGTTACATGGGAAGGCGGGCCTGGCGCCCCTCCTTTGAATGAGCGACTCTACCTCCTCACACACCTCCCTCGCACTTGCCCCTGGCCTTACCAACGAGGCCCCATGATCACGGGCCTCAGCGGCTATTTTGCCGGCTGTCAGTATCTTCTCAAGCTCTTCGTCCACTTAGACCCCCAGCCCCTTAGGGCCACAAGGAACTAAAATGTCCTCGCACATAGAAGGGCGCCTCTTACGTTCATATAGGCTATCGATTTTAACGGAGGCGCAGCCCCAATCCAGGGACCTAACATGGGGTATCTAGTGTACTATGGTCACTCGGCGTTTGAGATTGGCGTTAATGGGAGGAAGATTCTGATAGACCCCTGGCTAACTAACCCCCTCTCACCTGTCAAGCCTGACTATGTTACTGGCGTGGACTACATCGTAGCAACGCATGACCACGGCGATCATCTTGGGGACACCCTTGAGATCATGAAGAGGAACCCCAAGGCCAAGTTCGTCGCAACTTTCGAGCTCGCCAACTACGTGGGGGAGCAGGTTGGCGACTTCGGCAGGGTCGTAGGGGGCAACATGGGAGGACCAATACAACTCGAGGAGGACCTGAAGGTGGCGCTGGTCCCGGCTAACCACACAAGCTCACGGGGGGCCCCCACTGGAGTTGTTGTGATATCAAGAGAGGGCTCCATTTACCATGCTGGAGACACTGGGATAATGGCCGAGATGGCGCTCATTGGTGAGATGTATAAGCCAGACATAGCCCTGCTCCCAATAGGTGGCCACTTTACCATGGACCACAACGAGGCTGCTAAGGCTGTTGAGCTCCTCAGGCCTCGTATTGTTATACCTATGCACTATGGGACCTTCCCCTTGCTCTATGGCGACCCGCAGGAGTTCAAGCGCATAGTCACATCGCGCGGCGTCCCGACCAACGTAGTTATCCTGAGGCCGGGTGAGAGATTCGAGTTCAAGTTTTAAGCCCTTGTAATTTCTTTCAGCAGGGCAAGGAATTGGTTAGGGTAGCTGTTATCGATGATGAGCTCTGCAAACCCAAGCGATGCAGCTACCAATGCATCTCCGTCTGCCCTGTTAACAAGAGCAGGAAGGGCATAGCCATAGAGGCTGACATAGAGGCGAGGACCAAGCCGGTAATCCACGAGGACACCTGCATAGGGTGCGGCATTTGTGTGAAGGCATGCCCATTTGATGCCATCTCGATCGTTAACCTTCCAGAGGAGCTGAACGAGGAGGCTGTTCACAGATACGGCGTGAACGGGTTCAAGCTATTCAGGCTCCCAATACCCAAGGAAGGGGGGATTGTGGGCGTAATCGGCAAAAACGGCGCGGGCAAAACTACATCGATAAGGATCCTCTCTGGCGAGCTGAGCCCGAACTTGGGCAACCCTGAGAGACAGGCAGAGCCTGACGAGGTCCTCAGGCACTTCAGAGGAAGCGAGCTTCAGACCTACTTCCAGAAGCTCTACAACGGCAAGCTAAGGGTCGCTCATAAGGTCCAGTACATAGACCTCGTCCCGAGGTACCTTAAGGGAACCGTTGGGGAGCTGCTAAAGAAGGCTGACGAGAGCGGTCTAGCCAGTGACCTGGCTCGTGAGGTAGGACTTAACAGAGTCTGGGATAGGGAGGTGAAGAGCCTCAGCGGAGGTGAGCTTCAGAAGCTCGTCGTAGTTGCCACGCTCAGCAAGGACGCGTCCGTCTATGTTTTCGACGAGCCGAGCAGCTACCTAGACGTAAGGGAGAGGGTTAGGGTTGCGAGGCTGATAAGGTCGAGCGTCAGGCACTCGACGTACTTCATCGTCGTTGAGCATGACCTTGCTATGCTGGATTACCTAAGCGACTACGTCCACGTTATATATGGCGAACCTGGGGTCTATGGGATAGTTTCACAACCATACGGGGTCAGGGTCGGTATTAACGCGTTCCTAGACGGGTACCTTCCAAGCGAGAACGTGAGGATCAGGTCTACGCAGATATCGTTCTCTAAGTCATTGCTGGGCCAGCAGCAGGAGGCTGAGTTTAAGTATCTCGAGTGGACCCGGGCAAGGATTGGGCTAGGCGACTTCCAACTTGATGTCGAGCCAGGTTACATCAACAACGGTGAGGTTGTCACAATAGTCGGGCCGAACGCTATAGGCAAGACGACGTTTATAAGGTTCATAGCTGGGGAGCTGAAGGCCGAGGAGGGGTCATCGTTCACCTTTAAGGAGCTTAAGGTGAGCTATAAACCCCAGTACATCGGTCCCGACTTCTTCCCTGAGGGCGTAACCGTTTCCGACATGTTAAGGGCCTCTAACCCTGAGGCTGTCACGCCGGGTACGTGGCTTTACCTTGAGCTCACCGAAAAGCTTGGCCTCGTCAAGCTAATGGATAGGGAGGTGAAGAGCCTCAGCGGAGGTGAGCTTCAGAAGCTCGCTATAGCATTTGCGCTGAGCAAGGAGGCGGACCTTTACCTCCTTGACGAGCCGTCGGCTCACCTTGACATTGAGGAGAGGCTTGCGGTTGCCAAGATCATAAGGAGGCTCACCGAGAACAGGGGGGCAGCGGCCTTCGTGGCAGAGCATGACGTAATGATGATCGCAATGATAAGCGACCGCTCAATGGTATTCACGGGCGAGCCGGGAGCTCATGGCATCGCTAGGACCCCTCGGAAGGTCAGGGAGTCAATGAACGACCTGCTTGGACAGCTAGGGGTTACGATGCGGCAGGAGAAAGATTCAGGCAGGCCCAGGATCAACAAGGAAGGCTCTTACCTGGATAGGCTCCAGAAGGCTAAGGGCGTTTACTTTGAGGTCTCGGCCTGACCTTTCACCCCTAGCTTCCTAGCCTCCTCCTCAGCAACCTCCTTACAGCCGAGGGCTGAGCAGGCCCGGCTGAGGAGTCTGAGGAGGAGAGAGTTCTCAGCTCGCTGTGACCTTGAGGCCATTTTCCTAACGGCGATTCCTAACTCATCCTCGCCTACACCTGTTGAGAGGGCCTTCCAGAGGGCCCTCGCGTAGGCCTCAGTCCACGTAGTAACCATCCTGTCAGGCGCTTCGCCAATTTGTCTCTGGAGCCTGGACTCCCTGTAAAGCATGTAGAGAATGATCGCGGTCGCATTGCTTAGGTTCAGGGCGGTGTACCTCGGTGACGCTGGTATCGTGCAGAGAAGGTCGCACATGGAGAGCTCCTCTCTGGCCAGCCCAACGCTCTCCCTTCCAACGACTAACGCCACAGACCCCCTCCTGGAGCCCTCAAGCGCGGCCTCCTCAGGCGTCACTGCGGTTCTGAGAACATCATGAGCGGAGCTTTCATCAGAGGTGCAGATCGACAGCTCAACGCCAGCTAGGGCCTCCCTTAGCGATGGGTAGACCTTAGCGGTGGCCAGCCTTGGCCATGCCTTTGCGGCCCACCTGTAGGCCTCAGCCACGCTGGCCTGGGGGGTTACTATTGCCAGCTCATCTACATCAAAGTTCTCAGCGAGCCTTGCTATATAGCCGAGGTTGACAGGCCCTTCAGGGCCAACGACAACGAGCCTAAGCCTCATCAGACATCAGCCCATTAGAACTCAATGTTCGCGTGCCTATTTCTCATCTCCTCCTCGCTCACGTTTAGCCTGATCATAAGGTAGTATATGACGCCGTCAAGTAGGATCATGGCTGTGTCCTCAAACAGGGTGCCCAGTGGGGCCAGAGGCTCGTGGAGGCCTAATATCTGCCTGGCGAAGTAGTCGTCCATTTTGCTAATTTTTGATCTACCGGGTACCCGGACGACGAGGTCAGCAACCTGGCCAAGCGGGCTCTCAGGGTAGGTAGTTATGGCTATTACGTAGGCTCCAACTCTCTTGGCCGCGTCAGCGGCCTCAACGATGAGACCTGTCCTTCCGGACCCCGATATTGCGACGGTGACGTCACCTCTAGTTATGCTAGGCACTATTGTCTCGCCTAGGACGTATGAGTTGAAGCCGAGGTGGAGGAGCCTCATTGCGAAGGCCTTACCGACCAGGCCACTGCGACCTGCCCCCATTACGAGGATCTTTCCTCTTTTCCTATAGAGGTCTACCAGGACGTCGGTCATGCGCTCGAGCTGGGCGACATCTATAGCCTCTGTTGCCTTCAGGGCGAAATGGGCTATCTCACGCATAGCTCGGACCGCAGGGTGCTCGGTCCCCAAGCCTAGGGCTCCACCGACCTAGGCCCCCTCTGATCTTAAATCTTACTTGCCTTTCCCGGTAAAGCTTTATCTCTACAGGCAGGAGAACAGTAAAGCGCCCCGCCGTCTCACGTTGTCCGAGACCCCAACGGGGGATGAAGATGAAGGACAAACGGTCAGGCGGGGTACACCTATATTAGCTGTTGACAGTATTGTTGAGGGGCGAACGCAGGTGCGGCGAAAGGAGAAGCCCGAGCCCCCTCGTGGCTTAATAGAGATAGAGGGACTTGCCATGAATGGCCTCCTGGAATCGTTCAGCCTACAGGACTGCGGGAAACCAAAGGGTTACAAGTTCATAGTCGCTAAATCGAAGAATGGCCGCATGCTCAGGACTGGCTGCATGAGTGACGACGAGGCCAGGAGACAGGCTATGGTGCTCAACCTGTATATTAGGCAGTGGGGCGACCTCATAGTGGAGAGGCCTGGGGCCAGTGATGAAAGGTATTACCGCTGAGAAGTGACGAGACTTGTCCCCGTCTGAGGCCCAACTATGTGGAGGCGATATCTCATCGCAGGCTGCTCAGCTGGCTTCAAGGATTGCCCAGGGGCTTTCGTCAGGCCTAGAGGCCTTCGTGCTGGATAAAAGGGAGGACGACTACGACCTTTTTATCAAGATTGTGAACCTCTCGGGCGTCAGGGGAGTTCTCCTGGTTAAGGACATGGGCCCCTACGTGGTGCTTTACATAGACAGGTCTGCCATAGAGAGGAGGTGCCTTTACGAGGCATGCTCAGGGCTTCAAACAGTGGGTGAGAGGAGGACGTGCGCTAAGAGGTGCGTCAGTGAAAGGCTCCCATCGGTGATAGGCCAGGTCTCTCAGAGCATCTGTGAGGTTGCCAAGTCACTGGGGCCTTCTCGCTCAGGGCCTCCCGTTGAGGGCTGACCTGCTCAGGCACCTTTCAAGCAGGGAGGCCGTGCCGTCCTCCCCATAGAGCTCACTAATTAGCTCGCCCCCTACGACGCTTGATAAGGCGGGACTCCTCTCAACAAGGCTCATAACGTATACCCTCAGCGCTTCCCTGATTATCATGCTTTTAGACGCGCGACAGGCCTGAGATAGCCTTTCAAGGGCAAGGTACTCGGGCTGTGCTATCTTTGCGCTCACGGTTATGATTTTTGACTTCCTGATGTCTGTTAACGTGAACTCCATAATGTCACCTTCATCGTCAGGCCCCGTCACGGGGTTTGTAGACATATCTGAAAGCCAAAAGGTGTTGTACCTGGAGATAAATAACCCTAAACTGACGAAGCCCAAGCTTAAGGCCTTAAAAAGGGTCTCAAAGTCGCCTCACTTGACCAGACTTCGGCCCATACCTCCTCGAAGAAGAGCCTACGACGGGCAAGCTCGGCGACCTTTGAGAGCCCAACCGAACTTAGGCAGAAGTCTACGTTCAGGCGTGACAGTGAGGACATTACAATAAGGACGTACCTGCCGAGCCTACTTGCAGCTGCGCAGAGGACCTCGTGACCGGCCTCTTCCGACCAAGCCGCGGATAATCCACCGCAGATATCATCTTCCTCCCTAGGCGTGGGAAGGTAAGGCGGGTTCAAGACTACGAGGTCAAATCTCCCCCTTAAGCAGTTAGCCGCGTAGCATTGGACCACGCATGCGTCGGCCCCGAGGGTTAGCCTAGAAGCCTGGGCAGCAAAGGGCGACAGGTCAACGGCTGCGATAATGGTAGGGTTAAATAGCGCCCTCGCCACCGCCCCCAAAATCCCTGTGCCAGAGCCCATGTCAAGGATTCTCTCAAACCGCTGTCCTAACCCCTTTAGTCTCTCAAGGGCTTCGATAGCGACCCATGTGTCATCAGAGGGCTCATATGCGCAGGGGTCCTGGAAGTAGGTAACTTCACCAGTTGACGTTATTACTTTCCTCCAGCCACCCCGGCTAGCCATGATGACACCTCTAGAAGCTGATCTGGTGTTAGTTCCCTCACCCTCCTCTCGCCCCACCCCTTAATGGGTATACCAGGGAGGCAGTATCTGGCAACTTTGCCGGCAACCCTATTTCTTTGCGTGAAGAGGCACCTGGTAACCTTCTCAAGCACCTCGCCATCAGGCCCCCAAGGTCTTCTTCTCTTCATCATGACAAGGGCTGCGTCGACATTTGGCCTCGGCCTGAACCATTCGGCGGGGATATGCCCCTTCAGGGAGACATCAAAGAACGCCTGTGCCATAACGCTCAGCCTTCCGTAGTCGTGGTCCCCGGGCTTGGCGACAAGCCTATCTGCCACCTCCTTCTGGCAGCCTATCACAACGGTTCTGATGTTGTTATTTCTCGCGGCCGCTGCCACGAGCCTCCCCGTCAGGTAAAATGGCGAGTTTGAGAAGACGACGTCTAGGGTTGTCGCCAGCACAAAGGAGACGCCGTCCCCAACGACAACAGAAGCATTTGGGGGGAGCCTCCTTGAGAGCCTCTCGGCTAGGAGCGGATCTATCTCGACAGCGACAAGCCTTCTCGCAATTCTCGAGGCATCTATCGTGAGTGCTCCTAGTCCAGGACCGACCTCGAGGAAGTCACGGCCCTCAAAGGCCCCAAGGAGCTCTAGGAACAGGTCAACGCCCCTATTGTCAACCAGGAAGTGCTGTCCAAGTCGCCTGTGGGCCCTCAGAGTCACCTCTGACGCCCGGCCGGCCTTATCAATGACAAGTAATCAAGGAATGGAATACTGGGATCAGAGGGCTCAACGAACAGGTTGTACTTGGACTGTCCGCTTAGCTCCTCAACAACCTTGTCGGCCAGCACATCGACTGGGTCAACCTTTAGGAGCTTCTTGACCTCGTCAAGGCTCTGGAAGGGCTTTCTCTCTCGGGCATCAAGTAGTGCCTTTAGCGTTTTCTTTCCGACCCCCCTCAGGAGCTCAATGGAGTGGAGCCTGATGTTGATCGGTGCGGCCTTATTGAAGAAATTCGCGAAGTCCTTCTCATGGGACGTTATTATGGCCTTTACTGCATCCCTGAGGTTCCTTTTCGCTATCTCGGTTAGGTCTCCGTACCTGATCGGAGTCCTTGGCGCTGCTAACAGCTTCGGCGGGAGGCCAAGCGACTGAGCGACCTTACTTAGGTCACTAGGGGTTTGAAGCAACTCTATCTGATCCCCAAGTGCTATCCTAAGCAGATCCATGATTCTCTGTTCGACCCTGGTCATGGGGGAGCAGACCCTCATATCTGCCTCTTCAAGGCACACGAGTGATATATCAATCCTCCTGGTCCTCTTGCCTGTGGGGTCAAGCGGCTCCTCTAGAGGCATTAGGGTCTCCTTCACCACAGCGACTCTCTCGAGGGGCTCTACCCTTGCCAGAGGCACCCCATCGAGGAGGGTGAACCTATAGGTGCCGATGGCCTGTACGACTGTTCTGCTCCTATGCCACCTATGAGGATCAAGGTAGTAGCCGCCCTCTATTAGGTCGAGCGCGATGGCTTCTCTTTCAACAGCTACCACATCAGCCGGTTCCCTCTGCTCCCTCCTCAGGGGGCCACGGCTCATCCTTCGTATCTCCCTTTAGTTCAAATCCTCGCAGGCTAAATTTAATAGTGGACCCCCTTCGGTCGGTTGATGTGACTTCTCGCCTTTAGGGTAAGACAGATAAATTTCGGGCCTCCTACGCCTTGAGGAGGAATAATGAGCAGCGCGCCTCAACATGAGAGGAAGAGGATGGAGCTACCTAAGAAGAAGGAGGACCTAGAGAAGATAGTAGAAGAGGTCGAGGAAAGAGGGCACGAACACCATCACGAACACTACCATGAGCACGAACACGTTCATGAGGAGATAGAGGACGTGGTCTCCGTCTTGGAGCTTCTCGTAGATTCCCTAAATGCTAACTACAAGAGCATTGAGTCGACAGTTAAGGCCCACTCAGACGAGATAATTAGGATCTACAGGGTCCTGGCAAAGGTCGTTGAGGCCTGCGGCGCCCAGAGCGAGGACGAAAGACAGAAGGCCATAAAAGACGCTATAGGGTTCTTAACGTCACATTAAATTCTCTTATCTATCACGATGAAATCCCTGTTCCTTACCTTGAAGAGTCCGTAAAGAAAGCCTGCTGCCTCGATTAGCCAGAAAGCGGGTATTGTGAATATGTAAATGAGCTTACCAGATCTGCTGGCACCGTACGCGTAAACTCCCCAGTACACAAGGCCTGTCATCAGTCCAACAATGAGGAAAAGCACCGAGTTCATGAATGGGAATAAGGCCCATAGGGCTATGAGCCCTATCGTCCTTGCGAATGACTTAAACAGGGTGGCAGCTCTCATACTGAAAGGAACCTTTGGGAGGCTTTCAAGGATTCCGGAATGCCATCTGCTCCTCTGTTTGACCAGGTCTCTTATAGAGTTGGGGCTGAGTATGCTAACCCTTGTCCTGCTCTGCCAAGTCATTCCACCAAGCCTAATGATCTTCGAGGCCAGCACGTAGTCCTCCACCTTGCTCGCCTCATTAAAGGCGTCAACCTTTACCAGGAAATCCCCCTTTACGCCGAGAAGCTCCCCGTGGAGGCCTACGAGGGGCCTCCCAACCACCCCTGTGAAGAGCCTGAAGAATGAAATATCATCCAGGACTCTCGCGTGATCGAGGATATACGCTATGTACGACCTCCCCTTCCTCGGTGCGAGGACCGGGTTAAACGCGACGTAGCCTCTTCTCTCGTAATAGGGTATCTCATAAAGGAACCTATCATCAAGAACGAGGTTGTCATCATCGATAAAGACGTACCACATGTCCGGCCTCTTTATAACGTAGTTCTCAACAAAGTATCGGAGGGCCCTTCCCTTGCCGACGAGGTCAGGACGAAAAGACTTTGGAACTACAACAAGGTTTATCCACCTAATTTTCTCTAACTCATCTTTAAGGGGAGCCCCCTCATCGACCACCACGTACATAGGGATTCCAAGGAACCTGTTATGGGTCAAGGTATCGTATAGGCTGTCTCTCACGTCCTCGTTGGCAACTGAAGGTATCACGAGCGCTACATTTGATGTCCTGGTCGGGGACCTACGGGATCTGTATGTTATTACCGCTATGGCAAGGATGGCTATGTAGAGCGTCAGCAGGGTCCAGTCAGCCGTTACGGCTGCCTTTGCGTATTCCCCTGCGGGGACTGAGAGGACCTGTCCTTTCATGACATCCCCTAATATGGGCTCGCTCAAAACTCCCCCCCTTCTCCGCTTAATCGGTTTTCACTTAAATAGGGAGCTAGTGGGTTAGGCGTACTCTCTCCACGTGTAGCCACACTTGGTGCATCTGTAGAACCTGGTTGGCGGCTCGTCAGCCGCCCTTGTCTGCATCATCCACGCCAGGACCTCATCGTTTCCACACCTAGGGCATCTTACGCTTCCCCTTAGTACCTGTGCTGTAGGGGGTGGAGAAGTGGTGTCGACTACAACTATCTTCTCCTTGGGCGTGTGAAGCACTTTCTGGGCCATGGTCAGGCCAGTCCTGTTCTGTCCCTGTGCCTCCTCCCTGTAGCCGCAGTTAGGGCACTCAAGGTAGACCTTTCCGTTAATGACCCTTGGCCTCATCAGCGTCCCGCACTTTGGACAGAACTTCGGCCTCTGGGACATGGCACACACCATTAGCCTCTGTAGGCGTCTTGGTCACAGGTTAAATTTCTTCCTAACGAAAAAGTTACCTGAGGCTCAATGAGGCCCTTCTAAGGGCGTCCTCGAGTTCCTTCAAGCCTATGCCAGGCTTCAGCCTCCCTAGGGCTATGTTCTCGTGACCGCCAACGTCCTCAATAACGCCGAGCCTGTATAGCTCCTCAACGAGCTTCATGGCGTCACCATGTGACCCCCTGACTATCAGGATGTTTGTGCTATCCCCCTTGGAGACGAGGAGAGCGGTCGTCATCTTAGTTATTCTGTAGATCGCTGATGCGAGCGCCGAGGCCCCACTCTTGCTCCACCTCCCTCGGGCATCAACGAACTTGACGAAGCCAATAGTCCTAGCCTCCATGGCCAACGTCCTCGCAGCCTCCTTCACCTCCTGGTCAGTCTCCATTGAGGTCTGGAGGCCCTTAGCAACTATATCCTCATCCTTAGGGAGGGGCGACGGCTCGAACGGAAGAACGCTAGAGGCCCACTTCACGTACTTCCTCCAAAGCTCAAGGTCCTTGGTCTGGTTGACTGTCTTAGAAATCGAGGCAGCAACCTTGATGACGCCTTCCGAGACCCCCTTAGCCTGCCTGCTAAGCCACCCCCCGCTCTCTAACACCGCTAGGCTGGCGACAAGGTCTTTAAGCCTAGGCGTTAGCTTGACGCCCTGGCTCTCAAGGAAGGACTTAACCAGTATCGAAGTCGGTGACACGCCTACGAAAGCAACCGCGTTATATTTCTCCTCGATGTAGCTGGCCTTTTCAAGGGTCGTCCTGTGATGGTCAAAGTAATAGACTTTAGGCTTACATCCGCCGTTGAAGAGGGCGTCAAGCCCGCTCTCTACGTCCTGTGTGAACGGTATGTCAAGGATTATAAGGTAGTCCCAACACCCCCCTGACACGGCTGCCTGAAAGGACCGTGGGCCGGCGGGCCTCAGCTCGACCTCGGCCTTACCCCTCACCGGGAAGACGCCAAGGGTCTCTTGCGAGTAATTGATCTCAGCGGCGGCTATGACGCCATCGGCATCCCAGTCCCCTACTATCAGCACCCTTGGTCTCCGCTCTGGCGACATCAGGGGTTAGGTCCTCCCTCTTCTCAATTAGCTCACTTACCCCTAATTAGGTTTCTGTCAAAACCCCGCTCCTACCTGCAAAAGGTCGTGAGAATCGCGACACGACCATCGCCAGCACTGATGATGTAGGACAGCCCACGCTCGTAGGCTAGCGCAACAATTGCTGCGATAACGGCGTCTGACTCGTCCTTGGTCCTGGGCCTGCTACGAAGGTGGAGGCCAAGTCTAGCCACGAGCTCAGCAACGTCCCCGCAGCCACTTGACATGAGAGCTGATGTTGGGTGCGTTTCGATGATGTTGACCCCAAGCCCTTGAAGGGCGCTTGCTATCCTTAAGGCCCTCTCGTGGAGCGCCCTCATGGATGGCCACGAGGCTGGCAAGACTCTGAAGCCCATCCTTAGTAGGAGCCTGTCGACCTTCCTGTGCCCCAGACCTTTTGGCAAGGTCAAGGGGGAATCTACGGCAACTAACTTCGATGAGGCGAGGGCGTTAACTATCTCTTCATCCGTTCTGACCGAGAGGGTCCTTATCTCCTCTGCTTCTAACAGGGCTACGGCGCTCCTTCTTCTCGGGCTAGCTGAGAGGTCTAGCCCTCCGTAGGCCTGCTCAGTCACGGGGTAAGCCTCTCGGGATCCCTTGGTAACAGCCTCGCCTCTCTCACGTTTTCGAGCCCAAGGAACTGCTTAACTATCCTCTCAAGTCCGAGGCCTGCGCCTCCGTGAGGTGGTGCCCCATGCTTGAAGAAGCTGAGGTAAAACTGGAACTTGGCGGGGTCAAGCCCTTTGTCTCTGAGATTTCTCAGCAGGTAGTCATATCTATGCTCCCTCTGGCTCCCTGTGGCTATTTCAAGCCCCTTGAAGAGAAGGTCGAACCCCAATGTCCAGTCCTCCTCACCCTCCTTCCTCATGGTGTAGAAGGGCCTTACCTTCCATGGGTATTCTGTTACGAAGATGAAGTCGCTGTCAAATTCCTCACTCGCATAGTCGCCGAGCAGCCTCTCAGCCTGTGGGTCTAGGTCCTCGCCATAGGAGGGCTCCTTCTTATAGCGCTCCTTAAGCACCTCATAGGCCTCTCGGATTGTTATCCTTGGTATCCTGGCTGGGACCCTCACGTTGAGGTCGAAGAACTCCCTCACGCCCTTAAGCTCTATGTCGGAGTGAGCTTCAATCGCTAGCCTCCTAAAGAACTCCTCAAGCGCGTTCATCACGTCCTCTGGTCCCTCAATGAACCCCATCTCGATATCAAGTCCATGGAACTCCGTGAGGTGCTTTACGGTGTGGTGCGTCTCGGCCCTGAAGACTGGACCCACCTCAAAGACCTTTTCAAGGCCGGCTATGACCGCCATCTGCTTGTAGAATTGTGGGCTCTGGGCAAGGTAGGCTTCCCTACCGAAGTAGATCACGGGGAAGACCTCGGCTCCACCCTCAGTACCGGCAGCAACTATTCTGGGGGTGAAGACCTCAACGAAGCCGAGGCTTCTAAAGTACTCCCTGAACTTGTGGGCGACCCAGGAGCTGAAGACGAATATGGAAGAGACCTTCCTGTTCCTAACGTCAAGCCATCTGTAGTCTAGCCGTACGTTCAGCTGGGCTTCAGTGCTTGTCGCGGGCTCAAGCGGTATGGGCTCAACCGGCCTGGAGAGGACTGTAACCTTTATGGCCTGCAGCTCATACCTAAGCTTCCCCTTTCCCTCGACGAACCGCCCCTCAAAGCACGCGACGCTCTCCTTCACTAACTGGGAAGTGGCTTCAATAGCTTCATCCGGGGTCACCCCTTTCTTGACAACAACCTGAAGCAGGCCTGTCCTATCCCTTAGCAGGACGAACCTTACCCCGCCCAGGTCTCTGACGTTATCAACCCATCCGCACACCCTGACGTTTTGCCCTACCAGGCTGGTTGCTTGGTCGTAGAGCTGAGCTATGAACCCTTCCTTTAACAAGTCCTCAGCCCCCGGAGCGCCTCCCTTCCCTGATAAATAAGGTTGGCCCGAACTTGCGGTTTGTGAACAGAGTTTTTATAGTAGGAGCATAAACATCTATTTAAGGTGGGCAATTGCTTGCCCTCCCCAAGGCTTATGCCACTTCGTGATGCGGTCCAGTTAGTTAAAGACGGCGATGAGATTACAATAAGTGGGATTACGTTCTTCAGGAACCCAATGGCATTCATAGCAGTCCTTATCAGGGAGGGCAAAAGGGGACTGGCGTTCGTCGACAGGGAGCCAGGGCTAGGGGTCGACGTCCTGGTCGCCTCGGGGTCTCTGGCCAGGGTCAGGACAGCCATGGCTACCTTCGAGCATTATGGCCTAGCTCCCAGCGTCAGGAGGGCCGCTGAGAGAGGGGAGCTCCAATACGTTGAGGACACTTGCGGGGCCATCATAGCCGGCCTGAGGGCAGGGGCGCAAGGGGTTCCCTTCATGCCGGTCAGGGGGGTTGTCGGCTCTGACCTGGTTCAGCTCCACGAGAAGCTCGGCACCTGGAGGACAATTAAGGACCCATTCACCGGAGAAGAGCTCATTGCCGTAAGGTCAATAGAGCCCGACGTTGCCGTAATTCACGTCCAGATAAGCGACGAGTACGGCAACGCCATAATAAGGGGCCCTAAGTATGAGGACGAGCTCAAGATAAGAGCCTCCCGGAGCGTGATCTTGACAGCAGAAAAGGTCGTGCCTACTGATGTGATGAAGGATCTGGTGAAATCAGAGGGGGTTTCGCTTTCAGCCTCAGCGGTTCATGTAAGTGCTGTCGTCAGCGCCCCTAACGGGGCATGGCCAACTGGCGTGTACGGCCACTACGATCCAGACTACGACGCTATAAGAGATTACTATGAAATGGCCAGGGTGGGCAGGGCCCTTGAGTGGATATCCAAGAAGCTTATCGAGAGGTGGCTCGCATGAGACCCTCAAGGCCTACCGACCTCATGATAAAGTGTATGGCTTCATTCGTAGAGAATGGGGACTTCGTTTACCACGGCCTTGACAGCATACTCCCAACGCTAGCCATGGTTTATGCAGCCAAGTACCTGGGAAGGGACTTCATCTGGCACAGCGTAGCGGAGCCCTTCATGCCGGACCCCTCTTGGGTTAAGATAAGGCCGTCGACCGGAGACCCCTCAATGGAGCCTGAGCCTCTGGGTTTCCTAACTACGATAGATTCCTTCGACCTTGCCGCAAAGGGAAAGATGGATCTAATGTTCTTCGGCGCCGCGCAGGTTGACGAGGAAGGCAACATCAATCTGACCACGATTGGCAGCTACGAAAGGCCCAAGGTGAAGCTCCCAGGAGGGGCGGCAGCAGCGTACCTATTTCCTCTCGTCAGGAAGATCGTTGTCTGGGCAAGGCACGAGAGAAGGGTTCTAGTTCCCAAGGTTGACTTCGTCACGGGCAGTGGCAGGGTTAGGATAGACCGGGGGCTCAAGCAGCACCTCTGTACGAACAGGGCCCTGATAGAGTTCACGAAGGAGGGTCCCGTGCTGAGGGCGATCCTCACGGGGTTCACTGTTAACGACGTTCTTGAGGGCTCGTTCATGAGGATCCTCATACCTAAGGAGGTCCAAGTAATCTCCCCGCTCAGCGACGATGAGATGAAGGTAATTGAGCAGGCGGACCCATATGGGCTTAGGTACGAGGAGGGCTATGGTTGAGGTCTGAAGAGGAGGGAGAACGAGAACTCCCTGCTCTCGCCAGGGCAAAGTATTGAGAGGCCCATCCCGTTGTGAAAGGCGTCAGGGGCGCCGCTCATGGGCTCTAGGGCGACCGCCCCCTTAACACCCGTGTAGACCTGGAAGTACTTCATGTTATTGCTTTCGATTAATATAGCGCCCGTCTCGCTAGTTAGCTCAACGTGACCGCTCTCGATAAAGAAGCAGTCGTCATAATCACCATCAACATCGAACTCATGCGGGGAGAGCCTACCAGTTGGGATCTTTCCCTCGCTCTCGCACCTCATAGCAACCCCGTACGGCCTAACTCTCCACCTGCCTTTGACCACGAAGTTGGGGTGCCAGCCTACGACGAGCGGGGCCCTGCGATCACCTACATTGGTGATGAGAGTGGACGCCCTCAAGGCACCATTAACCCCATATGTGACCTTGATGGAGAGCTCGCTTGGGTAGCCCTCATGACTAAGCCTTGTACTTAACGTGACCCTGTCATCAAGGAGGTCAATAACTTCGAACTCCTTATCATGGACGAGGCCATGTATAGCATGGCCCTCAGCGTTTCTAGGCAGCCAATACCTAACGCCGTCAAACTCGTAAACTCCACCCCTCACCCTGTTGGCGAAAGGGGCCATGAAGGCCATGCCTGCCCTCATCGGTGAAGCAGGCTCACCTCTCAGTATCACCTCAACGTCATGGTGCTTCAGAGTTGAAACGTAGGCCCCTAGCTCGTACACCTCAAGCAGAAGGGTTCCATCGGATATCGCTATCAAGGTTCCCCTTTCCTGGCAGGCACCATCTAACTTTAAACACCACAGCCAAGTCTGATAAGTGGCGGATGAGGAGAACTTACCCGACTTAGATAGCGTGCTGAGGGATCAGGGTTCCCGACGCCACCTGGCTTTTCGCTTTGGCATGGTCTGTCCCTACGTCCTCTTGAGGCGAGGTATGGTGATGGATGGTCACGTCACTTAGTCCCTCAACGGATTGGCGATACTTAGCATGGAGGTGTACCTCACGCATGGAATACAGGAATTAAGGCCTGTGGCTGGCCTGGCATCCCAGAGGAGTCTGTGAGGCCGAGAAGGGTACTGATAGTAGATGGCTACAATGACGAGCCTGGAGGCCTCGGGGTTCCACCCTACATAGACGTCTACCCAAGGTACATCGCTGGAGCCCTGTGGGCGGTCGATAAGGCCATATCAGTGCATTACGTCACGGTAGACGAGTTCAGGTCATCTCAGGCATGGTTGAGGAAAGCCATGAATTACGACGTCGTCCTCTTCATAGCAGGTGTCGTGGTACCAGGCAAGTATATAGGGGGTAAGCCCGCTAGGGCAGATGAGCTTGCTCACTGGGCATCCGTCATAGATGGCCCACTGAAAGTCCTCGCGGGCCCAGCGGCCAGGTGGGGTCTTGGGCTGGAGGGTGGCAAGGCCGCTTACCCGCCCAGCTTCTTCAAAGGGAGAGGATTAGACGTACTTATCACGGGGGACGTCGAGGAGTACGCCTATGATCTAGCCAAGGAGGGAGAGGAGAGGGCATCGCCTCACAGGGTCAGGGAGGGTTATGGCAACGTTGACAGGTTTGCTGTGCTAGGGGCAAGGATAGTTAGGTACCA
Organism: Acidilobus sp.; assembly: GCA_049974445.1. Lineage (GTDB taxonomy): Archaea > Thermoproteota > Thermoprotei_A > Sulfolobales > Acidilobaceae > Acidilobus. The sequence goes on along the minus strand of JBMFIT010000002.1, from coordinate 13,022 downwards.
CCCCAACCTAGGGAAGAACCTGGTCGCGGAAATAGAGACCTACAGGGGGTGCGCTAGATGGGTTAGCGGGGGCTGCTCCTTCTGCATTGAGCCTCTGAGGGGTAGGCCTATACAAAGGGACCCAGCCTCAATATCGAGGGAAGTTGAGGCGCTATACAGCTTTGGGGTTAGGCACTTCAGGCTGGGCCGTCAGGCCGACATACTGGTATACGGGTCTTCTCAGCTTGGTCAGGAGGAGTGGCCTAGGCCAAGCCCAGAGGCCCTTGAGAGACTCTTCGTTGGAGTGAGGTCAGCAGCCCCGGGCCTTAAGGTGCTTCACATAGATAACGTGAACCCCGGCACCATAGCCCGTTACCCAGAGGAATCCGAGGAAGCGCTAAAGGTTATCGTGAAGTATCACACGTCTGGCGACGTGGCAGCCCTCGGCATAGAGAGCGTTGATCCTAAAGTAGTAAATGTGAACAACCTCAAGGTCACATACGAGGACGCCCTCTACGCTGTTGAGCTGATTAACAGGGTCGGATCCGCCAGGGGCTCCTCTGGCCTCCCCGAGCTCCTGCCCGGTATCAACTTTATCCTTGGCCTGCCAGGGGAGACCGCTGAAACTTACAGGCTGAACAGGGAGTTCCTTGAGGAGATACTCCGGAGGAGGCTCCTGGTGAGGAGGGTCAACGTAAGAAAGCTTCTAGCCCTTGAGGTCACCAGGGTCTTCAGGATGGACTGGGGGGTCAAGCCAAGGCTCGAGGGACATGCCAAGTCATTCGTTCACTTTGTGAGGCAGACGTTCGACGTTAAGATGCTGTCCACGATAGCGCCCCCCGGAAGCATTCTGACCGACCTGTGGATTGAGGAGTGCGAGCAGAGGTACTGCTACGCCAGACAGGCCGGAAGCTATCCGTTGATGGTGGTTCTCAAGGGCCTATTGCCAAGGCTTTCATATGTTCCTTCTGTTAAGGTGTCCGGGGTTCACTCGTCAAGGTCAATGGAGGCTGACGCTACTGAGCTGCCCCTAGTGGGCTCATAGGGGGCAACATATATTTAAGGTCTAATTAGTTTATATAGGTAGGGATTGCTTTGCCGAAGCACGACGAGTCACCTGCGATCACCGTCAAGCGAAGGGTCCAGATGACTGGGGGCTCGACCTTCATAATTTCAATACCTAAGGAGTGGGCAAAGGCCCTGAATATTGAGAAGGGGTCCGAGGTCACACTTGAGCTTTCTAAGGAGGGCTGGATCAAGGTCACATCGATGAGAGGCGGCAGGAGGAGGGAGCAGAGGTCAATTGAGATAAGCCTGAGGGATGGACTAAGCGACGCTGCCATGTCGATGCAGATAATCGCGGCCTACCTGGCAGGATATGACACGATTAAGGTGAGGTTCAGCCCGGCAATGACGAACCTAGCAGAGCGGGTCATCAACATGGTCAGGTCAAAGGTAGTCGGCCTTGAGCTGCTTGAGGAGTCTGACAGCCAGATGACATTGAGGGCTGTCGTTGACCTTACGTCAATATCGGCCGAATCGGCCCTTGATAACCTGGTCAAGGTTGTGAGGAGCATGCTCGTCGACGTTAATGATGTGATCTCTGGAGTCAAGGGAGGTGAAGTGCTTGAGGCCGTTGTCAGAAGGGACGACATAGTCGACAAACTTTACCTGTACATCTTTAAGCAGCTCAACCTAGCCCTCCAGGGCCTAATGAGCCCAAACGAGCTAGGTATGAATGACATGGCAGAGGTGATAGGGATATACACCATGGTTAAGAGCCTCGAGAGGATAGCCGACCAGGTTGTTTCAATAGCCCAGTGGCTAGCCGACCTCAACTCCAACTTCTCCCTTGATAACGAGATCAAGGAACTCTTTACCTCAGTCCATAAGGCCTTAGATAGCGCCCTTAATCTAGTTAGGAACCCCCAGAGGGAGAGCGTTCTAGAGCTCTATGAGAGCCTTCACTCGCAGGCGGCCATCTTAGGAGGAGCTTACTCAAAGGTTAGAGGCAAGGGCTGTGCGGGAGACTGCTACTCGCTATTCGACGGTCTGAGGAGAATACTTGCCCAGGGCATAGATCTCCTTGAGGCATTGATGGGCCTCGAAAGCCTGAGGCCCCTGGAGGCCTCCTAAGGGTCAGTTTTATAAACCGCTACGCGATCAGACCCTCCGAAAATGCAGGTGGGCTAGTTTGGGGAACGGATAAGTTCCTGCGATGAGGCTGAGCTTGAGCACATAATCTCCCTCGCCAGGCTCGCAAGGCTTCAGTTATCTGACGAAGAGCTAGAGAAGATATGCCTTGAAGTTAGGTCCGTTAGGGAGCTCCTGTCTAAGGTTAGGGAGCTTAAGGACCTAGAGGCCAGCCCCCTCTACAACGTATGGGATGAAGTCCTTATCCCACCTGAACGCGTTGACGTCAATGACAGGAGCGTCAAGCTAGTGTGGCTCGGCGACGGTAGGGTCGACAAGGATAGGGTGAAGGTACCGTGGCGGGGAGGATGAAGACAGCCTCTGAGACGATTGAGCAAATATTAACCGGGTCCCTTACACCAAGGGATCACCTAGCTGATATCTTAGACGAGATCAGGAAACGTGAGGAAATTGTAAGGGCCTACATAACGCTTGAAGAGGAGTCAAAACTAGAGGTTTTTGCGAAAAGCGTAGAGAAGGCTCTTCAAGCAGGGTTAAGGCCTCGCCTAGCAGGCCTATTAGTTGCTGTTAAGGACAACATCTCAACATCGTTCATGCCGACGACGGCGGGGTCAAAGGTACTGCGGGGGTACGTCCCACCCTTTAACGCAACTGTCGTCGAGAGGATCCTCAGGGAGGGGGGAATCGTGATAGGTAAGGCAAACATGGATGAGTTCGCAATGGGCAGCACAACGGAGCTCAGCGCCTATGGTCCAACTAGGAACCCGTGGGACCTTGAAAGGGTTCCAGGAGGCAGCAGCGGCGGCTCGGCAGCCGCCCTGGCATACGGAGGCGCAGACCTAGCACTTGGAAGTGATACTGGCGGCTCAATAAGACTTCCAGCAGCCTACACGGCAACCTACGGCCTAAAACCCACCTACGGTTTGGTCAGCAGGTATGGCCTCATCCCCTATGCTAACAGCCTCGAGCAGATAGGTCCAATGGCTAGGTCTGTCGAGGATATCGCCCTGCTCCTAGACGTAATAGCAGGATATGACCCCAGGGACGCGACAAGCCTCAGGATAGAGCGGTCCAGCTACTACCCGATCAAACCCTCTTATGATAAGAGACCTAGGGTCTGCGTGCCAAGGGAGCTCATAGAAGGGTCAGAGGAGCACGTTGCTAAGACAATAATGAGAACGCTTGATAGGCTGGAGGCAAACGGCGTCGGTGTTGAATACGACGTCTCAATCCCCTCCCTTACCAGGGCACTCCCAGTATACTATACGATAGCGCTCGCTGAGGCGGCCAGTAATCTAGCCAGATACGACGGGAAGCTGTACCCATTCATGGCCAAGGGACCGACCTACACGGAGACAGCCTCAGGGACTAGAAGGGAGGGCTTTGGGTGGGAGGTAAGGCGGAGGATCCTACTGGGTGTCATGGCCCTCAGCGAGGGCTACCGTGACGAGTTCTATGTGGCGGCCGCAAAGGGGAGGAGGCTCATAAGGGATGATGTCCTCAAGTTGACTTCAAGGTGCTTCATAGCTGGGGCAGTTAGCCCTGTCCTCCCTCCAAGACTTGGGGAGAGGATAACGGATCCCCTTTTGCTTTACGCTCTTGACGTGTATACCGTAGTGGCGAACCTGGCTGGTGTTCCCTCACTCACGATACCCGTTGGCTTCCATGAAGGACTCCCAGTTGGGATGCAGGTGATGGGGAATCCGCTCAGCGAACCTCAGTTACTCTCCCTCGGACTGCTACTAGAGGAACTTACAGGCCTTCGGGGGGTGAAGGCCCCTTGACAAATTACAGGATAGGCCTTGAAATTCATGTGCAGCTAACTGAGGCGGGGACCAAGCTGTTCTGCGACTGCAAGTCAGACTACAGGGGCCTGCCGCCGAACTCTAACGTGTGCCCGGTCTGCCTTGGCCTGCCTGGGGCACTTCCTGTCCCAAAGAGGAGGCCCCTCGTCCTGGCCGCCGCGGCAGCGCTTATGATGGGCTGTGAGATCCCTGAGTACATGATATTCACCAGGAAGCACTACTTCTACCCTGACCTGCCGAAGAACTACCAGATAACCCAGTACCAGGGCGGAGGAGGTGCCCCAATATGTCTTAGGGGAAGGCTGAGGTACTATGACCCTGACCGCGTCGTGTGGAGGGAGGTTGGGATCAGGAGGATAAACATTGAGGAGGACCCTGCTAGGACAGAGTACGAGGGCTCCATACTCAGTAGCGAGTACGCATATGTCGACTATAACAGGAGCGGGGTCCCGCTGGTTGAGGTTGTGACGGAGCCCGAGGTTAGGAGCCCGAGAGACGCCAGAAGGCTCGTCGAGTACCTGCTCCTTTCGCTTGAATACATAGGGGCTACGAACCCCAGGCTCGAGGGCTCCTTCAGGGTAGACGCCAACGTAAGCGTGGGCCCTGGGGAGAGGGTCGAGGTGAAGAACATAGGCAGTACGCTGGACCTGGAAAGGGCCCTTTCCTATGAGATCTTCAGGCAGGATAAGATCTTGTCGCAGAGGGGCACGGTCAGGAGGGAGACGAGGAGCTGGGATCCCGTGAGGAGGGTCACCAAGCCCCTCAGGACCAAGGAGACCGAGGAGGAATACCTATACTTCCCTGACCCCGACATCCCACCCGTACCGACGAGGGACCTACTAAAGGAAGCGAGGCCGCTAACCTTACTCCTCCCCGATAAGGTGATGGAAAGGGTTCAGCGCTACGGCGTTGATAAGGGAATGGCCTGGGCCCTGGTCGCTGTTAGGCCTGCCCTCAGCGTCTTTTTAGCCTCAGTTTCCATGGGGGCAGAGCCCTCAATAGCTGCGAGGCTCCTCGCAATTGACCTGAGGGGTCTGCTGAGGAAGCAAGGCAAGGACGTCTTTTCAAAGGCATCATGGCCACCACCCTCATCAATAAAGGCCATATCTGACCTAGTAACGAGTAGGCGGTACACTTACGACGAGGTCAAGTACAACCTTTTGCCTAGGCTTGCCAGCGAGCCTGAGCTGAACCCACTTACACTACTCCCTCCTAAGGCCTACGACCTTTTGGACACGGTTAAGTCGATAGTCGAAGCTGAAAGGAAGGCCGTCATTGACTATATCAACGGCAAGGCTGAGGCGTTGGACTACTTAGTTGGGGAAGTGCTGAAGGCCAGGAAGGGCGAGGCCGTCGACCCTAAGATGGTAAGGGTGCTCCTCGAGAAGGTGATTTCAGAGATAGGCCTGCCCGCAAACCATTAGAGCTAGTGTAAATAAACCCCTCTTATCAGGGTAAAAAGGTAAGGGCTTTGGCTACGTCTCTCAGGCAGTCCGAGTTTGTGCTGCCCGACTACTCGGACGAGAGGTCGCTCTATGGGATTGCGTGTGGTTTAGCCTCATTCTTCCAGGCCAAGAGGCAGTGCCTCGGGAGGCCATTCCAGGTATCAGGGAGAAGGCTAGTGCTGGTTTACCTTGACGCGCTTGGCTGGGACCTATTCCAGGAGGCAGGCGCCAAGGTAAACGGCACTACTGAGAGGGGGATCACGGTGTTCCCCTCAACTACGGCAACCGCTCTGTCAACACTGATGAGCGCTCAGCTGCCAGGCGAGCACGGCATGCTAGGTTACATGGTATACAACAAGCTGCTGGGGGGTATCATAAATGGGATAAAGTACTCCTATATGGGGGAAGGCGGTTCTGGCACGATAAGCAGGCCACTGACGCAGGCCTTCCCTGTCAGGCCCTGGCTAGCTGAGACTGAAGCCAAAGTACTCGCGCTTATGTCAACAGGTTCGGCGAGCGGTGAGCTGACGAGGGCATTCCTACTAAACAGGCCCTCTCAGGGTCTGACGATTATCAGGTCACACTCGAGCTCCTACGAGATGTTGGCCTCCTTATCGGAGGCCTTAGAAGGCGACCCCCACGATCTAGTGTATGTCTATCATGACAACCCTGACCACTTTGGGCACCTCTATGGGTTGAACAGCATCCACAGGGACCTTGCCGTGTTGGAGGTTAGAACGATCGTTGAACGTATTAACAGGCTTGCTGAGAAGTACAAAGACAGGTATTCTTTCCTCCTAATCTCAGACCATGGTCAGGTCACAGTCTCAAGGGTCTATCTGTTTAATAACGACGATCAACTCCTCGAGATCCTTGAGGTACCTCCCTACGGGGACTCAAGGGCCGTCTGGTTCAGGTCAAGAATGGACTTAAAGGACCTGCTGGCCGAGAGGTACAGGATGACGGTTATGAGTAGGGAGGAGGTGATAAGCTCTGGCCTGTTGGGTAGAGTCGACCCATGGGTCAGGGTTAACGTGATGGGGGACTACCTAGGTGTGGCCACAGACAATATTACGAAATATCACTACTCGTACCGTGACGACGACCCCGCCCTAAGGCTGAGGGGCCATCACAGCGGGCTGACACCCCAGGAGATGCTCATCCCAGTGGTCTACTGGGAGTAGGCCCCTACCTCTTAATAGGTCCTCCCAAATCATGAAAGCGTAGAGGGGTACTGCTTGGGCTTCCCACCTATACAATACCTACTGCTTGCTGTTGCAGTTGGCGCAGTGGTCGGGCTGGTTAACGAGTACAGGAAGATATCCGGGGCAAGGATATTTCTTGGCCTTAGGACATCAATATTCACAGCGATGCTGGGGTTCGTGTTCGCCGCCCTGAGCTACATGGGGGGCTTTTTAATGATAGCCGTGGGCTTCCTCGCTATAACGGTCGTCGCGGCGACCATCTACATCGAGAGGGCCAGGGTCCTGAAGTCGTTGGGGGCAACAACCTATGTCAGCATGTTACTGGTGTTTGCCTCAGGCCTGCTAGTTGGCCTTGGATATTACGTTTACGGCGTTGTCATATCGGTCCTGGTTGCAGTCCTCAGCTTCTACAAGACGCAGCTGCTTAACGCCATATCAAAGATCAGGCGTGAGGAGCTCCTCGCCATCCTTAATCTCCTACTAATATCGGCCGTAATGCTCCCCCTTCTGCCAGACAAGTTCATCGGACCCTACAGGTTCTTTAATCCCTTCCAGTTCTGGTTGACGGTCACCATAGTAGCCATCATATTCTTCATTCAGTACGTCACCCTAAGGGCCTCCAGCAGAGGTTTATTCGCCTTCACACTCATAGGCGGCCTTGTCTCAAGTACTACGGTGACATTAAGTATAATTAACCTGAGCAACGAGCTAGGCGAAGAGAGTAGGCAAGGACCGTTAGCGATTAATGTGCTCATATCTAACCTGCCGCTCGCCATAGTTCAGGTCGCAGCGGCCCTTTACTTCTCGACAGGCTCCGGGGCCCCGTTGACGACCCTTTGGCCCTCGATCGTCGTCTTGGGACTTGGCCTCATTGGGGTCGCGATCGTTAAGAGGTCAAGCCTGAACCCGGGAGGCCTAGAGCCACCCTCAACCCCCTTGCCCTTCATGAGAATCATAGAGTTCGCTGGGCTCCTCTTTACGATTACGGCGATAGCTAAGGTAGTAGGCGAGGCGGCCCCCCACATGTTACCCTTGGCCATAGGCGCTAGCGCCCTTGGGAACGCGCTGGGGGCAGTCATAGCTGTCGGAATACTTTACGACAGGCACATAGTTGGCGCTTCTCAGGCTGGCCTTCTCGCCCTGATCGCCCTTACGGCGGGAGTTGCGGAGAAGGCGCCGCTAGCGCTCCTGTCCAGGAGCGGGGCCTTCAGGAAGGTAGTCATAGCCGGCTCCCTCGCGCTCGCGGCCGTCTCAGCGTTGCCAGCTCTCCTAGTTCTCTAAGAAAAGTTTCGCTTCAGCATCTATCCTTTCGCTGAGGTGCCCCTTCGTCATCGGTACTCTAAGGGCTGGGGTTCAAAGGGGGTAAAGGCTTCAGGTAGCCTTACTTGGAGATATAGGTTCTGTAGGGTCTAAGACCAGGTGGGTAGGGTGAAATTGGCGCAGGAGAGCCGTAGGCCTAAGGACATAACTGAGCTGCCAGGTGTGGGGCCTACCACGGCCGAGAAGCTCATAGAGAACGGGTTCTCGACCATTGAGGCCATAGCAGTCGCCACGCCTCAAGAGGTCGCCCAGGCCGCAGGCATACCGTTACAGACAGCCCAAAAGATCGTGGAGGCGGCCAGACAGGCCCTTGACATCAGGTTCAAGACAGCGCTTGAGCTAAAAAAGGAGAGGATGACCATACGCAAGATAACCACTGGCAGCAAGGCCCTCGACGACCTCCTCGGTGGAGGCGTAGAGACCAAGCAGATTACGGAGTTCTACGGCGAATACGGCACGGGGAAGACCCAGGTATGTCATCAGCTTGCCGTTAATGTCCAGCTGCCTGAGGACAAGGGCGGCCTCTTAGCCAAGGCTGTTTACATAGACACCGAGGGCACCTTCCGCTGGGAGAGGATAGATCAGATGGCCAGGGGCCTAGGCCTTGATCCTGACAAGGTTATGGACAACATCTACTGGATAAGGGCCATAAACAGCCATCACCAGATGGCCATCGTTGACTCTCTCTTTGACCTTCTGAGCAAGGATAACGTGAAGCTCGTAGTCGTCGACTCTCTAACCAGCCACTTCAGGGCCGAGTTCCCTGGAAGGGAGAATTTGGCCGCAAGACAGCAGCTCCTCAACAGGCACCTGCATCAGCTCATGAGGCTGGCCGAAGTATATGACGCGGCTGTGGTGGTAACTAACCAGGTAATGTCAAGGCCTGACGTGTTCTACGGGGACCCAACGGCTGCCGTCGGCGGCAACGTTGTCGCCCACGCGCCAGGCATAAGGGTACAGCTTAAGAAAAGCAGAGGTAACAAAAGGATCGCGAGAGTGGTTGATGCCCCACATTTGCCTGAGGGCGAGACCGTCTTCGCTATAACCGAGTTCGGCGTAAGGGACGCCGAGGAGGAGTAATGGCTGGCCAGCCCTGGCAGTTCCTCTTGCTTCCATGGGTAGTTGCGTTACTTATGACCTTTGAGCCGGCCAGGCTTGACCTGTTATATAGAGAGGTACCGGAGCAGTTCTGGATAACTGGGTCAAAGGTAGGCATCGCAGTGTCGCTAATCACCTACCTCAGGTTCTACTCGCCTCTCTCGCTGGCCATCTACTATGGGCTTAGCCTTGTCGGCGCGGGGGCTGTCGGGCTAGCCTCAATTCTTGGGCTCATGGGAGAGGGGGACTTCCTCGCCACGCTTGCGATAGCCTTGACTGTGCCAGCTCCTTTCCCAGGAGGCCTGTTGCCCCCAATCTACCTAGTGATAGTGGTAGCATCAGCGGCTGAGCTACTGACAAGGGCCTTGATATCTTATAGGATGTGTAGGTCCCTGAGGTGCTTAGGAGGCGCTGAGGTCCCGTGCTCACGTCTTGTCAGAGACCTGAGGTGGTGGTTTCCAGCAGGCTCAGACCTCACTACAGAGGTTCCAAGTGAGGCGGCTCTCAGGGCCTGCCAGGGGGACGGAGATAAGGTCAAGGCTCAGCCTGGCCTTCCATACGTCACTTTTATTCTGCTTGCCCTACCGGTAGCGGTGGCCCTGAGCGCGATCTTAAGGGTGCCTTGAATGGACTGGCCAAGGCCCTGGTACTCCGTGCTATGGGCGCCGTGGAGGATGAGCTACATAACGAACGTGGTCGAGAAGGGGGAAGGGGGATGCTTCCTCTGTGAGGCCCCGACGCTGGGCGACGATAAAAGGGCCCTTATAGTCTTTAGGGGGAAGGAGTCATTCGTCATATTAAACAAGTACCCTTACAACACCGGACACCTAATGGTCGCCCCCTACAGGCACGTCGCCAACGTAGAGGACCTCACAGACTCTGAGCTACTCGAGATCTCGAGGCTTGTCAAGGCCTCGATACAGGCCCTGAGACAGGCCTACAGACCTGACGGCTTCAACGTCGGAGTAAACATAGGTGACGTTGCGGGGGCAGGGGTTCCAGGGCATGTGCATGTGCATATTGTGCCCAGGTGGAAGGGGGACTCGAACTACATAACCGTGATAGGCGGGACAAAGGTCATATCTCAGGCCCTAGAGGAAACGTACAACCTGCTGAAGCCAAAAATTGAGGAGGCCGCAAGGAGATATGGTGTCATTTAAAGGCAAGCTAATACTGATAACTCACTCTGACCTTGACGGGGAGGCTGCTGCGGCCTCCTACATGAGGGTCTCATCAGTAGGGCCGGAAAGGGTCATGATCTACTTTACGGAGCCCTACAGCCTTCACGAGGCCGTTGGCGAAGTTTTGAGAGTGGCGCAGCGAGGCGATAGGATAGCTATAATGGACATAGGATTCAACAGGGGCTCGACCCCACGGGCCCTTGACATGCTAGGGAAGCTCATAGAACAGGGGGTAAGCGTCGAATGGTATGACCACCACGCCTGGGACGATAATGACCTCAACCTGGTCTCTAAGGCTGGCGTTAAGATCTTCGTTGACAGGTCTACCTGCGGCGCAGGCGTTGTAACTAAGTACGCATCAAAGCTTTACGGTGTGGAGCCTGACGAATTTCTGATGAAGCTTGAGAGCGCTGTCTGCTCGGCAGACCTCTGGACCTGGCAAGACCCTCTTGCGCCTAAGCTTATGAGGGCGTCAAGCTCACCAAATGGCTCTTCCAAGACAAGGTGGAAGCAACATATGGTCATGAAGTTCTACTCTGGCGTCCTTTGGGACGACGAGCTGAGGGCGAGGCTCCTTGATTACCTTTCTGAGGAGCTGAGGAACTCAACGAAGGACCTCTCGACCCTCCACGTGTCAAATACGGGTAACTGCGCGGTAGCCGCGATTTTAAGGAAGAGGGAGCCCCCCTCAGACAGCGTCATGGGTTCCATGCTAACATCTAGGACAGGGGCTAGCGTGTCCGCCATGGTGAAAAGAAGGAGGCTAGGCCTTGTCTCTCTATCCCTCAGGAGCAGAGGAGGGGCCGACGTACGGGTAATAGCTAAGGAGCTGGGCGGGGGAGGTCACCCAAGGGCTGCAGGGGCGTCAATGCGGGTCAGCTTGGCCATCTACTTGCTCAGCTACCTGTGGCCTAAGCTGCTTACTAGGCACGTTGCTGAGAGTCTTTCCAGGTTAGGGTCAAGACTTCGAGCGTGTGGAGAGGGCTCTCAGATAATAGAGGGTACTGACGAGGTAGGTATGTACTGAGGGTCAGGAACCCTTACCCTGCTCAGGCTTGGTCTCTGAAGGCTTCTCCTTAGCTTCAGGCTCGGGTTGTGCTGGTTGGGCCGCCGCCTGTTGTGGCTGCGGTGGGGCCTGTTGCGCAGGAGGAGGCTGAGCTGCCTTCTCCTCCGCCCTCTTCTTAGCTGCCTTCCTGGCCTCCGCCCTCTCCTTCTTCTGTCTGGCAATCTCGGCATCTACGTCAATGACATTCTTGCAACCAAGCTTTGATACGACCTCGTCCACCTGTGATGGCTCAACCTTAAGTGTGTAGAGGTAGCGCTTGGTCCTTAGCTTTATCTTGGCCTTCCCCTCCCTCGTGCTCCTCTTAATGCGGCACTCTATAGCCTTAGGGGCGATTTTAATCGCGTCCTCGACGGTGTAAAGTTCTACGGGCATGCCAGGGACCCTGCGCATCTGTTAAGCTCGGGTTTTTAAGTTATGGCCTCTGCTCGTTGAATACCTTCATTTTCAGGATCGAGAACCTGATAGTCTCGCCCTCCTTTGGCCTCATGTTAGAGTATCCCCTAAGCTCCTCCCCATTAAAGTCCATGTGAACCAGGTATCTTCCCATGAGGAATTCAACATCCTCGACAATACCCTGATAGGGTCCCTCGCCAACTACCACATCGTCAGCCCTAATGCCAACATAGCCCTGCACGTTAAGCGCTTTACCGTCGATTATAGCCATGGGGGGATCACCTATGAAGGAGGCGACGTACTTGTTAGCAGGCTCCATGTAGAGTTCTTCAGGGGTTCCAGCCTGAAGTATACGCCCATCCATCATTATCGCCATGCGGTCAGCCTCGGCCATGGCCTCAATCTGATCATGAGTCACGTATAGGGTCGTAATCTTCTCTCTCCTTTGGAGCTCCTTGATGAACCTCCTCGCAGCAATCCTTTGCGGGGCATCAATATTGCTAAGGGGCTCGTCAAGGAGCAGAACCCTTGGCCTCTTAACTAGGGCCCTGGCAAGCGCCACCCTCTGCTGCTGTCCCCCGGAGAGCTGGGATGGGTACCTGTTTAGCAAATCCCTGATGCCTAGCTCGTCGGCTATCTCCAGAACCCTCTTCCTGGCATCGGGCTCCCTCTCAATCGGCATCATTATGTTCTCAAGGACCGTCTTGTGAGGGTATAGCACGTAGTTCTGGAACAGCATGGAGACGGACCTCTTAGAGGGGGGCAGCTCAGTGACATCGGTGCCGTCAATGTAGATCCTTCCTGAGTCAACCTTTTCGAGGCCAGCTATGCTTCTCAGCAGCGTCGTCTTACCAGAGCCGGAGTAACCGAGTATCACGAAAAGCTCGCCATCCCTTACCTCGAGATTTATGCCCTTCAGCACAAGGTGGTTTCCGTAGCTCTTGTACAGGTCCTTTATGAGTACGCCCACGGCTCTCCTAAAAGGATCACGGGAAAAGGGTTTTTGAACCTATCAGGGGATAACGGCCAGGTCGACGGCAAAAGCGCCCGGCCCCGGCTTGGAGGGGCCTGCGAGGCCTTTCGGACCTCACTGGCCCCTCCAACGCGACCGGCTTAACTTCCGGGTTCGAGACGAGTCCGGGTGTTGCCCGGCCGCTATGGCCGGGCCGGGCAATTAGGAGCCTCTGTGAGGTTCGCTTAAAAGCCTTTCTGATGTCACAGTTTAACCTCGGCATGCGCTCTCCTAGCGGCCTCCTGGAACTCATCATAGGTGAGCGGCAGCCATTTCTTCATGTCCTCGTAGAGCTCAGAGGACACGTAGCTTCTGCCCTTATCGCTCATGTCCTTCATTATCTCCCTGTATGCCCTTGCAACCC
>JBMFIT010000001.1:9993-60085 GCA_049974445.1 Acidilobus sp. | reverse complement strand
CCTCTAGGCTTGAGGGGAGGGGTTGGGGGAGGAGGAAGGTATTAGAGAACGTGATGGCTGAGGCTTTGGGGTCAGTCGCCCAGGAGCTAGCAGATTATGGGCACATGGTGATAGAGGTCGATGCCTCAGGAACTGACGTGAACGGTTCTCTGTCTAAGTTCTTTGAGAAGGTTGAGGCCTGGGACGTGGGCATCCGCATAGACTGGCTCTCCCTTGACGAGGTCACTCAGGCTGTGCTGAGGTGGGGAACTGAGCTCGACCTTCACGAGGATAGGTCTAGGAATTGACGGGGACTGAAGGAGGGCCTCGCCAGGCCTAAGCTTGTCTAGTTCGTTAAGCGTTTCGTAGGAAAGGTTCATAGTCTGGGATACTATCTCCTTGTCCCTTGAGCTTCGCAAGGCGTGGACTATCTTTGTGTTTGAGTTCAACAAGACACCGTTTGGAATTGATGAGGGAGACTGCGTGGCCAACATAACGTAAAGCCTATACTTCCTAGCCTCAGCCATTACTTTGCTCATCAGATCACTCTGAGAGCCCATTAGGTTGTGCGCCTCATCAATTGCTATCATCAAAGGTCTTCCCCTCTCAGTATTGGCAAACAGGGCCGAGAGCAGGATCAGGGAGTAGGCCCTCCTCGCAGTTGGGCTGTAAACCCTGTCAAGCGCTATCAGCTTCCCTCCGTCCTCAAGGGATTCAAGGTCTATCGACCCGTCAAATGCCTGGGCAACGCCTTCACCGGTCAGGATGCCGATCTTCCTTAGCAGTCCCCTCTTGACGTCCTTGTCCCACCTAGCCTCCTCAGGGTAGGACTCGATTTCCTTTACGAGGGCTCGAAAGTCCGAAGGCATCCCATCCGTCTCAACTACCTTCATTACAAGGTATGCCTGTGGCTGTGTCAGGTCAAGGGCGTCGGACAACACGTCAACTAAGAGCTCCGGCTTCGAGACTAGGCCCTTGTCAGAGAATGGGTTGAGACCACCCCCTTTTACTGGGTCTATCTCCTCGAATATCGAGTTAAGCCCTAGAGAGGCCGCAATCCTTGAGACCTCGCCAGCCCAGTCGAGGGCGATCACGTTATACCCCGACCCCCTGACCCTCGAGGCCAAGATCGTGAGCGTGGTTGTCTTCCCAGAGCCAGTTGATCCAAATATGGCGACATGACCCTCTATATCCATTGGTGAAAGGTAAGCAGGCCTGGGGTAGGCTCCCTCGTATGTGGTCCCGACGTATACGCCCATGTTGCCTGCCTCCTCAGCCATGCGACCCTGCGTCGGAGACACGAAGACGGGCTCTGACCTTACGGAGGGGATGACCGCATTTATCGCCTTGCCAACTACCTCGAGCAGGCCCAGGTCAAGGTCGCGTACCCTAATGGACTTGACGTTCATTGCCACCAGGGTCTTGACAACCTCTGCCTCTACGCTGACATCCCTCGGGTCACCCCCAATCCCAATTATAGTCCTCGTAAAGCCGCCTTGAAGCGATGAAAGCACCACGTACCTTAGCCTGCCCGCCTTGGCCCTCTGCTTTAGTACCTCCTCAATCTGTCTCGCCCCCTGAGCCCTCTCCTCGGAGCTTCCTCCTATCTCAACCTCAAAGCCCCTTACATCTAGGCTTGCCGACTTATTACCTGACTTCAGAAACCTCCTGGCTACAAGGGCCCCCGTCACGCTGGCTCCTGCGCCTATCAATAGCGGGACAAGCCTAGCCGGGGGATCAAGGCCTATCGTCAGGGCCTTGGCTATTAGGGGGATTGAAGCGAGGCTTACCAGGGGCCTGTACCTCCTGGGAACCTTGTCAAGCTTCTCTAACATAATCAACACCTAAGACTGCTCTAAATTAAATAGGTCAGGGGGCGAGACGGAGGGGTCTAGCCTGACCGGCTCTGTCATGGGCTGCAGGGCCTACCTGAACCAGAGGTTGTTCAAGGTAGGAATCTCTGTCGTCTATGAGTGCAGCGTCCAGGGGGGCCTAGAGAACTTCGATGAGATACTTAGGCTGGCCTCAGACTCCCAGAGGGCATTGAAGGACGTTCTTAAGGCTGACCTGGCCCCTGTGTTCTCAGAGAGGGAGCTGATAGGCAGGACGTTCAGCCTTTACAAGTTCCGCCTCCACTTCGGGAAAAGCGAGCTCGGTGAGATGAGAGTTGTTCTCAGGGACAAGAAGCCGCTGAACGTGTCAGGTATCCTATACGTTGGCTCGCTTGCCGCACTTCGCCCTGACGTTACAAATGAGCTATTCAGAGGTAGGGTTCTCGAGGTAGGGGAGAACTTAGGCTTCAGGGAGGCGGCTAGAGATTGTCCCATTAAGGAAGAAGTGCCTGTAGGTCAGGTCTCGATACCTAAGTTCATCATATACTCGGCCGAGGGCGACACACCCGTGATACCATCAAGCTCCTGGAGCCTCACCATTAAGGCGGCTGGCAAGGCGAAGACACTGACATATAATGACGTTAAGGCCCTCTCAAGGGATTTGGGTCAGATGGACTTTCACTGCGTTACTGGCTGGACCGTCAAGGGAAGGAGGTATGAGGGTGTCCTCCTGGGGGACCTGCTCGCGATCGTAGGGGGGCCGTTAGATGCTAAGTGGATATATGCCGAGAGCGCTACAGGTTACTCGTCAATCATTCCTGCTGGCGAGGCGGCAAGGACGCTTCTAGTGACTGATATGGACGGCAGACCCCTAAGCCCTGAGAGCGGAGGCCCGGCAAGGCTCTTCAACCCGAACCTTTACGGATGGAAGGGGGTCAAGTGGGTCACAAAGATCAGCCTGGAGCAGGAGTACATTGACGGGTTCTGGGAGGCGTTGGCGTACCACGAGAGAGGGCTTGTGGCTAGGAATGAGAGGTTCAAGATAAGGAGCCCTGATGTTTTAGACCTCTGTTAGGCCTTAACTATGAGCTCCTCCAGCTCAATGGGGAACCTAGTCAGCTGCCTGGGACCATCCTTTGTCATCACGAACGTATCACTGTGCCTAAAGCCTCCTAGCCCAGGTATGTAGACGCCTGGCTCTATAGTGAACACAACCCCAGGGTCCAGTCTGACGTTGTAGCCTACGTCTAGGTAGGGCGGCTCGTGAATATCAATTCCTATTCCATGACCCGTGTGATGCCTTAGATTGTCGATTATTCCAAGCCTCTTGGCCGCTTCCCTCACAGCCGTGTCTACCCTTGAAGCCTCGACCCCAGGGGACAGCGCGTCAATGGCCGCCTCCCTCAGCATCAGCATATGCTTAAACGCCCTCTTTACATCAACACTTGGGCGTCCAATGACGAGCGTTCTTTCCAACTCGGCATAGTAGCCTCCTAACTCAGGTCCTGACCCTATCCCAATTACGTCACCCTCCCTTATAGGCCTCTCTGAGACAAGAGCATGGGGATATGCCGAGAACTCGCCGACCTGCCCCCTGAAGCCTACCACGGGCCCCACGGGCTCCTTGAGAGGAATATAGGGTTTGTAGGAGTCGTTCATTTCCTTTAGGACAACTGAGCTGGCCTCAAGCATGACATCCCAATCCCATTTGCCCGGCCTCATGAGCCCTACCGCTATCTCAACAGACCTAGCAGCCCACTTGCCGCTCTCCTCAATTAGAGCGAGCTCCTCTTCGCTCTTACGAAGCCTTAGTTCATACATGATGTCGCCTAGGTCAATCCATCTAATGCCCTTTGACTTAAGCACGTCAGAGAGCGGCGGCCCCCTGTAACCATAGAGGGGCTGGGCGCCAAGGGATGAGTCGCCTGCTACACACCTGGCCTTAAGCCCTGAAGTTATGAATTCACTGACAAGCTCCATTACGTTCCTTTCACCAGGATAGTCAAAGTAGTAAGTGACCTCCTTCACTACGCCTCCCCAGGCAGAGTTCCTGTGTTCGATGTGTCCCCTCTCAACAGAGGGAGCGACCAGCTCGGCGTCACCGTCTATGGGTATAAGCAGGACCAGAGGCCTCTCGGTCTGGATCAGGCTTAGGTTCGTCAGGTAAAATATAGAGGAAGGGTTAGTTATGTACGTCAGGTCGCAGCCAAGCCCTGAGACTCTCTCCTTTAACAGGCTAACCCTTCTAAGTAGCTCTGAAAGGCTTACATGAGGGGTCATCGTTTCACCCTGGAACCCTTCCTGAACTTCACCAGGTAGTGCGACCCGCCCACGGGCCTCAGCTCGTCCTCCAGCTTCAAAAGGCTTGAATTGGAGTTAACAAGGTCCACAACTTCCTCCTCGCTCAGCCTAATCCATGGCGGGGGACCAAATGGGGTCGATCCCTTGATGAAATCAACTACAACGAAGAACCCGCCCGGCTTAAGTACCCTCTCGACCTCCCTGACCACGAGCTCTCCAGCCCCTGAGTGGATGAGGCCATGGAGTACGTTTGCCATGAACGCGACGTCGATTGAGGAGTCGGGTAAAGGAATCCCCTTTGTCAGGTCAGCCCTTATCACCTCTACGTTATTGAGCCCTGAGCCCTTAGCCGCCTTTACGATCTCGTCAAGGGCGTCCGAGTCAACGTCAACAGCTATGACCCTGCCCTCGGGGCCAACGAGTTTCGCTATTGGGATGGTAAACCTCCCTGGCCCGGAGCCCAGGTCAGCTACTGTAGCTCCCTTGGCTATGTTAAGCGAACCGACTACCTCATTGGCAAGTGAGTCGCTTGCCTGACCTTGTAGGCCTCTGTGCCATCTGTGGGCCCACACAATTAACCCATCCAACAGGTTCTGCTGCAACAGTCCCTAAAAGCGGTGGCTCTATAAGGCTGCTGTGGATGCTAAGGTGGATCAGGAGGAGGGGCGTGGCCAAGGGGTTCCTAGCGGCCTGATACGGCTCATCATAGTCTTCTTTGCTGCTCTCACGACGGGACTAGGGTACCTGGCCGCCTATGAGGGCCCACTCGCGTCAGGGGTCACGGTTGATCTCGGCCTTATCCTTTACATTATAGCACTGCTTTCGTATACTAAGATAAGGTTCGTTCCGCTCGGCCTCATGTTGGGCGCTGACGTAGGACACATAATCTATGATATAGAGGTTCTCGACGTCAAGGTCACTTTTTATCCCTTCATGGAGGCCCTAGCCAGCATGACGGGTCACATTAGCTACAACTTTGACGTGGTGCAAGTAATCATAATCGTTGAGGTGATATATGCTGTCTACAGGGTCGTCAATGATAGATTAAAGGCCGTTAGAGAGCGCAGCGACGAGTCAGAGTTGATTAGAGGCCAAGGTATTTCCTGACAAGTACATCGAGGACAGTCGCATAAGTCTTATCCGCCAAATCCGGCTCGAAGTGGCGACAGAGCCCTATGAGGCCAGCTAGCCTCACGACCTCGTTAATTACAAAGCTTCTGAGCTCGGACAGGAGGAATGTAAGTGATGATTCCCTTGACCTGAGGGCTAGGAGGGTTCGAATCGCCTCACGGCAGTCCATGTCCCTAACATCGACATTTGGGGCTTCAAGAGCCGGCCTCTCTGGAGGACTTGGCATAGATAGGGTGCCAAAATATTCATTAGCATGAAGCCGTAGACACGCTAGCAGCTCCCCCTCAGCCTTGAGGACGGAATCTAGGTCCTCATTTAGGTCATAGTATTGGGAGGCTAGGGACTTTATGACATCAGCGGCCTCCTTCAGCTCAGCCGCGTATCCACAGGCCTCCTCTGCCAAGGAGCCGCACCCACTTAATGGCCACGTTTTCAGCAACGTTTAAAACATGATAGCTAAATGTAATCATTGAGATGAACGACAGAATCAAGGCTCGACAGAACCACCCCAGCGGCAAAGGCGCCACAGTAGGCTCGGCCAAGCTAGTGAGGACTTTAAGCCTAAGGGATCTCGTCTTCCTCTCGTTTGGCGGCCAGGCAGCACTTCTAAGTCTCCTGACTTATGCGACAGGGGTGGTCGTTTACGCCAAGCTCGCCGCCCCTGTTATTGTGATCCTTGGGACGCTTATCGTGCTCCTGAACGCGGCGGCAGTCTATGGTCTCTCTAGGCGTTACGGTGAGACGGGAGGCTATTACATCTACGCTCTTTATAATATGACTCGAAGGCTTGGGCTTGAGACCGGCTGGACATACCTATTCTACTCGATACTCTATGGAGCTGCCTATATCATGGGGGCCGCTTACATACTTCGCTATGCCTTACAACTTAATCCTCTCCTGGGTGCCCTCACAGTGTTTTTCTTGGCCTCTCTCTTCCTGGCGCTAGGGATAAGGCCCTCTGCCAGGTATGCCGAGGTCGCAGCCTCTGCCGAGCTGGCTGCCCTGATATTCATAGTGGTGGCCGACATGGCGTTAGTGGGCTTTAAGCTCTACAACCCCCTTACTATGAGATGGCCCAGCTTGGCCAACATCGCAGCCGCCATTCTGTTCGCCGTCGGTATACCTACAGGTTATGGTTCCATCACCCCTTTAGGAGGCGAGGCTGTCAGGAAGGATGACATCGGAAGGGCAGCAATAATTGTCGTAATCATTGGGGGCCTTTTAGCGGCAGCAGTGGTTTACTCTATGATCGACGCGGGCTTGTACACAGATAAGATAAACTTCATCTTATCGGCAAGGGTACCGGTCCTTGACTTCATGAAGATCTACTATAGGGAGGCCGCTGAAATACCTCTTCTGTTCGCTGCCTTCAACGACGGCGTCTTAGCCCCCCTATCTTTCATGGCCGCCACGTCAAGGACTATCTATGCGATGGCCAAGAACAACATGCTTCCAAGGCAGCTCAGTGACGTGAGAGGCGGCCATCCTTACAACGCAGTCCTTGCCACGATCTTAGCCTACTCGATACTTGTTATTTCCGCGCTTGTTACTGCGGCAAAACCGTTCACATGGTTCCTGGTTTACGGCAGCTTGGCCGGTATGGCAAACCTGTTCGTGCACATCTCAGCGAACGTGTCCTATGTAATTGAGGAGGGCAAGGCCGTAAGGAGAGCCCTCATATATGGATCCCTCAAGGCATTCAGCTGGATCACAAAGAGAGTAATGGGCGTCATCCTAGGACTAGGGGCGGCCCTCTACAGCGGATGGGCCCTGCTTACAAGCCTTGTCTCATCGGAGCTTAAGGCGCAGGCCAACATATTTCTGGCATGGATAATAGTGGGGTTCCTTTACGCTGAGGTAGTTGATGAGATAATCGGCAGGGCAAGGAGCCAGGAGCAGGCACAGAGCTCTTAATTCTAAAGCGCACAGGCCTGTCGAGGAGGCTAATGGGCGAGACTGCTGAAAGGAAGCTTGAGCATATAGAGGCTGTGGTCAAGTTCACGACAGATTCCGCCGAGGGGACTCTACTTAGCGGGGTTAGGATTGTCCACAGAGGCCTCCCTAACGTTGATCTGGACAGCGTTGATCTTAGCAAGGAGTTCTGCGGTAAGGCGTTAGAGGCGCCCTTGATGATTACCGGCATGACAGGTGGACATCCAGCCTCCGAGGCCATAAATGCGGCCTTGGCGGAAGTCGCCGAGAAGTACGGCCTCGCTATTGGCGTAGGGAGCCAGCGAGCTGGCATTGAGGATCTCTCTTTGACAAGGACATACTCGGTTGTAAGAGAGAGGGCGCCGAACGCCTTTGTAGTCGCTAACCTCGGGGCCCCCCAGCTGAGCAAGGGCTACGGGGTCAAGGAGGCCATTAGGGCCGTCGAGATGATAAAGGCTGACGCTATAGCCATACACCTGAACCCGGGCCAGGAGGCTTACCAAGACGAAGGTGACCCCTTCTTCGCGGGCGTGCTCGCTAAGATAGAGGAGCTTGTTGATGAGCTGGCAGTTCCCGTAATAGTGAAGGAGGTTGGAACTGGCCTAAGCAAGGAGGACGTCGCTGCCCTGAGCTCTATAGGGGTCAAATGCTTTGACGTAGCTGGCCTCGGGGGGACCAGCTGGATAAAGGTCGAGGCGTTAAGATCCGCGGCCAGGCACAAGGGCATCCCCCTGAGGGATCCAGGGCCTCTCTCTGACCTCTGGGGGAACCCAACCGCGATAGCTGTCGTAGAGGCCAGGGAGGCAGCGCCTTGGGCCTACATAGTTGGGAGCGGCGGGATAAGGTCAGGGCTTGACGCAGCAAAGGTCATCTCACTAGGGGCTGACGTGGCTGGCTTAGCGGCCCCAGCGCTCCGGGCCCTCAGTAAGGGCAAGGAGGAGCTCTTCTCATTTATAGGCAACATGCTGTACCAGGTAAGGTCGGTGGTATTTATGGCTGGTGGGACAAGCGTTGAGGACCTGTGGAGGTCACCTGTTTCCATCTGGGGGAGGCTAAGGGAGGAGCTCGAGATGAGAGGCGTTGACGTGGGCAGGTATCTATTAAAAACTAGGCTAGAGACTCTCCTGTGGCGAAAGAGGTTTGCCATTCGAAACACTTGATGAGGTCTCAAAGAAGTACATTCCACTGATCGACTCCAAGATACTTGAGGCCCTGAAGGGCTCGCCCGAGGAGCTGTACAAGGCCAGCGCGCACCTAATCAAGGCAGGGGGGAAGAGGCTGAGGCCTCTCATCGTTATCCTCACAGCAAGGGCGTTAGGTGGAATTGAGGCTGAGGCAAGAGCCATCCCTTTGGCGGTTGCGGTTGAGATTTTCCATAACTTCACTTTGGTTCATGACGATATAATGGACAATGACGACTTTAGGCGCGGCATACCTACTGTCCACAAGGTCTACGGAATACCTATGGCTATAACGGCAGGTGACCTGATGTTCGCTATGTCATTCCTCTCGATGTTCGACTCTTTAACGTCAGGGCTTCAGGAGGGATTCGTCGCTAAGTCCGTCAAGGTACTCGCTGACGCGGCCAGGAAGGTCGCTGAGGGACAGGCCTATGATCTCCTTTTCGAACGAACATGGGACGTCGGCCCTAATGATTACCTAACAATGATATACCTGAAGACCTCAGCCCTCATAGAGGCTTCAGCTAAGCTAGGCGCCCTCGCATCCCAGGCCAAGGACGAGCTTGTGGAATCTATGGGCGAGTTTGGAAGGCTTGTCGGGCTCGCGTTCCAAATCAGGGACGACATCCTTGGTGTCTTCGGGGACCCGGCCAAGACGGGCAAACCTGTCTATGGCGACCTTAGGAGAGGGAAGAAGACCCTGTTAGTAATGTATGCAGCTTCAAGGAGCGAGGAGGCGCGCCAGCTCCTAAGTGAGGTATTCGCCGGTAGCTATGATGAGAACAAGCTGAAGAGGACGGCAGAACTGATTAAGGAAACAGGCGCCCTCGACTACGCTGAGGGGTTAGCGAACAGCTATTCACAGTTAGCGATGGAAAGGCTCGTCACTCTGAGGAAAGGCGGCTACGTGGTTGATGAGGCAGCCTACGAGGCCCTTAAGGAGTTGGCGCTGTTCAGCTCCCAACGAGAAAAGTAATTGGTGAGACCTTGAGCGAGGACTTAAAGGACCTATTGAGAAGGTACGCTCTAAAGAATGCAATCCTTCATGAGGGGCACGCGCAAGTAAACAGCGTGCTCGCTGCCCTCCTCGGAGAGAGGCCTGGCCTCAGATCGAGGGCAAAGGAACTTGCCTCCCTCGCACGTCAGATAGTAGAGGAAGTTAATTCGATGGGGCTAGAGAGGCAGAGGCAGGAGCTTGAGAGGCTAGGAGAGACCGTTGAGGTGCAGAGGCACCAGGAGGAGGCCAGGAGGCTTCCGCCTCTCCCAAATGCTGTCGAAGGCCTCGTTGTAACTCGCTTTGCTCCCAACCCGGATTTCGTTATACATATAGGTAACGCGAGGCCGGCAATCCTGAGCTATGAATATGCCCGTATGTACAAGGGTAAGATGATACTTAGGTTCGAGGACACTGACCCAAGGACGAAGACTCCTCTCAAGGAGGCTTACGACATGATAAAGGAAGACCTTAGGTGGCTCGGCATAAAGTGGGACGAAGAGCATATACAGAGCCTTAGGATTGAGGTATTCTATAGTATGGCCAGAGAGGCGCTGAGCAGGGGATGTGCCTATGTCGACCTTGGAGGTGACGAGAGTAAGAGGGCAATAGCATCGGCTGAGGAGCCTCCCTATCGCTCTAAGCCACCTGAGTGGCAGCTTGAGCAGTTTGACAAGATGCTGTCGGGGACCTATGGGGAAGGCGAGGCCGTAGTTAGGTTCAAGACAGATCTACGTCATCCTAACCCAAGCGTTAGAGACTGGGTCGCGTTCAGGATAATAGATACAGAGAAGCACCCGCACCCTCTAACTGGAAGCAAGTACACAGTTTGGCCTACATATAACTTCGCGAATAGCGTTGACGACCACCTCATGGGGGTTACACATGTGTTGAGAGGTAAGGAGCATCAGGTTAATACTGACAAGCAGGACTACGTTTACAGGTGCTTCGGCTGGAGAGAGCCGACGTTCATACACTTCGGGAGGCTTAGACTTGAGGGCTTCATAATGAGCAAGAGCTACATTAAGAAGGTGATGCTGGACAAGCCTGGGGAATTCATAGGCCTTGACGATCCTAGGTTCGGCACCATTTCAGGCCTGAGGAGGAGAGGTGTCCTGCCTGAGTCGATATGGGACGTAATAATAGAGGTAGGGGTGAAGCCCGCTGATGCAAAGCTCAGCTGGGCTAACCTAGCAGCTGCAGACAGAAAGAGGCTAGACCCAATTGTCGACAGGCTGATGTTCGTGGAGACAGCAGGTGATAGGGGTCTTCTGCTGCAGCTAGTTCAGCCCGACTGTCTGACAGCCAGGCTCCCCCTGCACCCTGACAGGCCTGTAAAGGTCAGAGAGCTCAAGGCGTGCCCTGGCGACAGGGTTTACGTGCAGGCGGACGACATAAAGAAGGGCGCGGTCAGGCTCATGGGCTTGGGGAACTACAAGGTAGACCTTGATAAGGGCAGTCTTGCGTTCACGAGCGCTAGCCTTGAGGAGGCGAGGAGAGGATCGTTACCTATAGTTCAATGGGTCCCGGAGCCCTCGGCCGTAAAGATCGTCGTGCTAGAGCCAAAGGGACTTGACCTGGTTAGGAAGGAGGGCGTCGTTGAGGCCACAATTACCAATTACAGGAAGGGCTCCAGGCTGCAGTTTATGAGGTTCGGCTTTGTAATAATTGACAGGGACTCAGAGCCTATAACAGCCATTTTTACTCATGAATAGATAGACCTAACAGCCCTTATCAGTGGATCCCTTCCCCCAACCAGCCTAGCAATGGCATTTATTGGAACGTAGTGGTAGCCTGTCTTGGCGACTAGCTCATACACGACCTCATAACTTGCCCTCTCAGCTATCCAGAACGCTAAGCCATCAGGGTGAATTTCCTCAACCAAATCGATTTTGCCACGTCGGCCAGCTTCAAGGTATGACTTGAGCAGCTGTTCGAAGGCGGCCTCTTCCCACTCCATGGTCTCCTCTGAAGGCCAGCTCGATATCTCGGCTATTGATGCTCCGGTCCTAGCCTGCTCACCCATTATCCCGGCGTAGTCAATGCTCCTACCGAGCGCTGCCAGGTCCCTCATTATGGGCTCCTTCTCAGTCTTTAGGGCTGGCATCCTGTAGGGCTCTCCTTCAAAGTCGGTT
Source organism: Acidilobus sp. (assembly GCA_049974445.1). Lineage (GTDB taxonomy): Archaea > Thermoproteota > Thermoprotei_A > Sulfolobales > Acidilobaceae > Acidilobus. The sequence goes on along the minus strand of JBMFIT010000001.1, from coordinate 48,600 downwards.
ATTACTAGGCTGTTTAATGGGCCTACAATTACCTGGTAAAGGTGTAGATCACCATGTGTTCTGGTTTTAGTCTTCCCTATCAGAGAGCTCGCCGAGGTCCCCAGGCCAGCTGCCAGCTCATAGAGGTTATCTGCGGCCTCATATATTAGAGACCTCTCAGAGGGAGGTGCTAGAGAAGCACCTTCAGACCTTAACCATGAAGCCCTCCAGGTGAGCCTCCCGATCCACCTCTCAACATCCTGCTCTGTTATCGGCTCTGGCCTGCAAAAGTCAAGGTTGCACTCCAGAAATGCCGTATGAAGGTCGACTAACGCCGAGGCGATCTTTGCTGACAGACCTAGCACTGGCTTAGAATTGGCCTGTCGTGCAGCCTGTACGTAAAACGTCGCAGCAGGGTTGCCCTCAATGAAGTCCGTGATAAGAATGTAGAGGTCATTGTTATAAGACACGTGGCAAATATACTTTGGAACCTGGCTGACACCTCTTTCGGTCAAATACCTGAGAACCAGGTGCTCTAAGTTATCGTCTTCAAGTCTTCTCATAACCTTAACTAGCACTTTCCCACCAGAAACAGCGTCAATGCCTTCATAGCTGGTCGACCTGAGGCCTGCGCTTATGGGCTTAAGCTCACTGAGCCTAGCCAGCCTTACACAGTGAGGCGTGAAACCCTGTACCTCGCCCCTTACTACGGAGTTCAGCCACTCAGCCTTACTATCAAGTTCGGCTGGCTGAGGCTCTCTAGCGACTGGGACGATGGCCCTTTCGCCGCAGCCCATCACCTCAAGAATTACGCCTTCATGGACTTTTTGGCACCTTACCTCGAGCCCTTCAGCGCATTTAATTGACCATTCCATGCCCTTGTACCAGTCGATCAATGAGGTCGGACAACCGCTCAATAGCAGCGAGCACCTCTATTGTGAACTAGACCCTAGGTTAAATTTATGCGATGGCATAATACGGCTTCCGGCTTAGCACTCTGACTCGTCACACTTCACACCTGACAATTCTTTAGGGGTGCCATATGACATAGCGTAGACATTCTGTGGGTGTATGCTCTCCAGACTTAGGGCCTCAGATCGTACTAGGGATCCTTCAGGCAGAGTGTCCTTAAACCTGCACCAAAGCTTAACTATCGCATCCCTGACCACGTCCTCTGCGAACTTTGGGTTATGGAACGCGCTTATGACAAGTCTTGCCTCCTGCCGCTTCTTAAGCAACGTGAATGTTGGAGCAGAAAGAGAGGACCAAAGGCACGCAGCCACGTCCTCGATCCTAAGCACGATCAGTTTTGGAACCCTGATGGTGCCCCTAAGAAGCACCTTCTGGACATGACTTGGAGACATCTCACCTTGGTCCAGCATCTCAGAGACCGTCGCCTTAGCGCTTGGACATACCGTCATGCCCTTAACAGTTACCGAAATCGAGTACATCTTAGAGCTTCTATCCCCATTGACTACAACCTGGACGTAAACAGGTTCAAGGCTCTCAAGGCCAATTGCTTTGGCTATAGCCCAGTAGGTCGTCCTCAACCTAACGGTGGCAGAGGCGCTATAGGGGTGAAGTTCAAGGAGTTCCTTGTGAAGCGTGTCAGCAAAGCCCTCCAGGCTCCACGATTCCTCTGGAATCCTTTCAAGCAGATTAACGGCATCGACGTTCCGGGATAGGTGCGCTCCCTTCCTTTCGGATGAAATTTCAACGAATAGGTCTAAGGACACGGTTAACTGGAGGGGTCCTGAGGGTGACTTAATTGTCACCCTCCTGACCAGGTTCTTGAAGCCAACTCTCTTAACAGGTATGGGGTACTCAGGCCTCAGATCCTGGATTTCCACCCGTCAACACCTCCAAGAGCTTACTGAGGGAAATTTCGAACAGCGCGACGGGATAGCTGACCCCAAGTGCCTCAAGGACGTAGGGGCTCACCTCCCCCACTATCCCAACTGACTTGCCATTAGCAAGCAGCTCAGCGATTCTCCCCTCAAGCAGGAAGCCCGGCCCCCTGAGCGGCCTCGCCGAGGGTTGAAGGCCCAGCGCCCTAAGGAATGAGTAAGCTATGGCCTGTATGTCCTCATAGCTAACAGCATCGTCCATTAAGGCAGCCCCCAGTCTTCTCTCCTCAACCAAGTTTCCCTCCTCGACGAAAACAACTTTCCCGATCTCGAATAGCCTTACGGGCTTTCTCCTGCTTACACTAGCCTCAACCGCTGCCAGAAGGGACGGGGTGAGGGAAGGCCTTAGCGCGTCAAGGTCTGCCTGAACCGGGTTCTTTATCCTCACGACCTGTCCTCTGAGCCCTAGGATCTCTAGGAGGTGGTAACTGGTCAGCAGATAGCTCATAAGCTCGGTGAATCCAAGCCCAATCATGATGTCACGTGAGAGCCTGGCGAGCCTTGTCATGCCTGTAAGCTTTCCGGTCGGTATTACAGGCGGCTCTGTTGGGCTCAGCCTCGGCGAGTCGTACCCCAGCGCTATGGCAACGTCTTCGACGAGGTCTACCGACCCTAGAACATCTACCCTGAATGGGGGCACCAGGACGACCAAATGGTCGCCTGTGGCAGGTTCTACGGAATGCCTCATCTTAAGCAGCGAGAAAGCTACATCGTCGAACGTAAGGTCAGTGCCCAGCACCTGATTGACGTAGCTCACGTTGAGGTCTTTTCTTTTGGGGCTGAGCGAAGGCTTCAAATACATTCCCTCAGGCCCTGCTATTTGCACATAGCCTAACCTAGCGCCCTTTCTCTCAAGAAGGTTGGAAACCAACACGTTTAATATCTCGTCGACTATGCGAGGCTCAGTCCCAGTTACGTCAATGAATAGGTCACGGGTGCCAGACTCTACCCTGGTTAAGTCCGAGTTGATCACAGGTGGTAACGATATGACGTTGCCGTTCTCGTCAAGTATCGCAGGGTGCAGCGCCTTGCCCTCTCCCTTAACTAACGAGATACTACCATATTTTACACCCTGCTCTGTGAAACTGAGTACATCCTTGACCGTCATCTCCTTCTTAGATCCTAATGGGATAATCTCATAGTCAAGCCCAACGAGCTTGTACCTCAGCCTCCTCCCCCTTATCTTAGAGAGGTCATGAATTCCTATGGCTACTTTCCTTCGCCTCCTGCCGAGGGTGTCGTGGAGCTTCTCTTGGAACTGCATTAGCTCAGGAACCAGTTCCTCATCAACGTTCACGTTATAGACTACGGCGCCGGCTATCACCGGTCTTGACGAAGGGGTTTCGTTGGCTATTAGGAGGCCTGACTCTGCGATCTGGGGCTGGGGCCATCCTAGCTCTAAGGCCATTAATCCTCTTACCGCCCTTACGATGCCCTCAACAGAGAACATGTCAGGCCTGTCAGGGTTCACCTCGACCTCAAGCTCACCGGCGTTTTCCTCGACCTCACACTTCAGCCTGAAAAGGGCGTCCTTCAGCACATCAATTTCGACACCACCTGCCTCAACGAGCCTATCCGCTGAGAACCTAAGCTTAACCATGTTCACACCCTCGCCTTGAGAGACGCAAGGAACTCGTAGTCCCTTGAGTAGAGGTCCCTTACGTCATTAAGGCCGAGCCTGGCAAGAGCAAGCCTCTCAACGCCCATTCCCCAAGCGCCGACGGGATAATCGACGCCAGCCATGGTAAGGACCTCTGGTCTAAAGAGTCCCGCCCCGAACACCTCAACCAAGCTGTTGCCTATCCTGGCGTAACCCTCGACGCTTGGCTCCGTGAAGGGGAAGTAGGCAGGCTTGAACTTTATCACAAGTCCAAGCTTTCCTGAGAACTCTGTGAGAAAGCCCAGCAGGTCCCTAAATGTATAGCCTGGCCATCCCATGATGCCATCTAGCTGGTGGAAGTCCGAGAGGTGGGTAGCATCAACGGGATCAGCCCTGAATACCTTGTCAATAGTGAAGAACCTAATGGGGGGTTTAGGTCTAGTTAACAACGCCCTTATCGTAACGGCAGTTGTCTGGCTCCTCAGTATCCTCCTGGAGGCGATCTCGGGGCTCCACCTATATCCCCATCCCCCCTCATGAACCTCCCTCACGGTCTCTACAAGACTTCCATAGGGTGACAGGTCAGCGTTAGGGAGGTCAGGCCACAGGGTGTCCTGTATTTCCCTAGCGGGATGGTCCTGTGGCTGAAAGAGGACGTCAAAGTTAAACAACTCTATCTCAATAAGCGGGCCCTCGACCTCGGCGAAGCCTAGCTCGCGCATTACGTCCTTGAGTTCCTCGATGAACTCTGCCAATGGGTGCTTGCGGGCAGGTAGGAGCCTAGGAGGCTCAGCAGTTACGTCATAGGGTCTAAGCAGCGCCTGCTTCCACTCGCCCCTCACGAGGATCTCGTGAGTGAGCTTAGATATGGTCGGGAAAGCCTCCTTGGCGGCCTTGAGTCCCTCCTCAGTAATTATGATTTGGGTGATCCTTCTCTTCAGGAGCTTGACGAGACCCCTTGACCTCAGGGCCTCTACGACATCAGGAGCAGGCGCTTCACCCCGTGAGATTCGCTTTAGGGCTTCCTTCACGGCACGGGCCTTGACCGTTACCAGGTCAGGGTTTATGAGCTTAACCTGCCTTCCTTCAACCTTGACCGCCCCTTCCCTTATGGCGAGCCCAAGGGCAACCGAGTAAGCCTCGCCTAGGGCGGCCCTTAAGCTGTCAACTGAAGCCTGCCCGGCAAGCCTTGCCAACATCTCTACAAGACTTTCCTCGGGCAGGCCTTGCTCTAAGGCTTTCAACCCCTTGTCAGTAAGCACAGGCTCACTCCTTTCCTCAGTTATCACCTTTACGAGGCCTTTTGTCTCAAGGAGCCTTGATACACTTGACACGGTGCTTTTAGGCATGCCCGTCAAGGTCTCAGACTCATCAAGATTCAGTCTGCCGTCGCTCAGCTCTGAGAGAACCTTCAACAGCTTGGCCTCGGAGGGGCTTAGCTGCTTACCCTCGCTCACCATCCAGGGTTCGGCTCGTTCGCTATCAGGCGAGCTTAAAAGAGCTCACTTCTCGAAGCCTGTCGCACAGCTGCTTAAAAGGGCTTGGATCAGGGAGAGCTCTTTGGTGAGCTAGCGGCCTTTGAGGGCCCTGCTCAGGCTAGTGAAGCAGTCAGTAACAGGGGATAGCAAAAAAATCGTTGAGCCTCCAAAGGGCCTGCTACTTGTTCCCAAGGTGGGCAATTTCGAGGTTAAGGTCTTTGAGGCAAAACTATGTTACCTGCTAGTTCAGCCAGAGGGCTACAGTGACGTGTTCCCATATAGGGGGCCTCTCAGGCTGGCCCCAGAGCCGTGGAGACCTTATTGTCAGTGGCATAACGGCCCCCTTGATGAGGCTGACGATCCTGCGAAGAGGCTTTACTGCTTAGTTCAGGCCGATGGCTTTTGCTCAAAGCACAAGCGCAGCGAGAGAGCCATATACACCATTTGCCTTGACAGCAGGTCCCCTGAAGCTCTAGAGGCTTGCAAGAAGATAGACGAGAACGTGAGGTCCGAGTACGTAGTCTACATGGTTGACTTTGGCGGTGACAAGCCCAAGGTCGGGACAACCCGCAAGTTCAGGCTCTTGGAGAGGATAGCTGAGCAGCCCCATCTGTTAGCTACGGTTCTCCTTGAGACCGACAGCCTCTATCAGGCTAGGAAAGCTGAGATTAGCCTCTCTAGGCAAGGCCTTGGTGCTGAGAGTTGGAGACACAGGTGGATATATGGCCTGGACCTATATTTTTCAGCCCTGAGGCTATCAGAACAGGCCGAGAAGGCCTCTAAGGCGTTAGGAACGAGTTGGGCTGGCGAGATGTTCACAGTCTCTGCTGATGCGCCTCAGAGGCCTATGGTTGTTGAGCGTAAGTCGCTTGAAGGGAAGGAGTTCAGCGTAATTGGGGCGTGGGGGGGCTTTCTCCTATTGGGGGGACGGAACGGTCCAATGGCATTGAAGTACTCCTCTCTCCTACATAGGGACTCCTTGCTGGTCGAAAAGGAGGACCTAGAGCTCAATAGACGTTAAGGCCTCAAGTGCGGCCCTCGCGGCCGCAATCAGTGGGGACTTCAAGGTCTCATTACTGGGCCTAGATGAAGTCTTCCCAACCGAGTTGCTGACAACAAGCGCGCAGGCTCCCCTGAGGCCCCTCATGTTGGCTAAGGATAGCAGGCCACCGCACTCCATCTCAACTACATCATACCCAAGTGACCTCAGCGCCTTAGCCGATGTCTGGGCGTCCTCAGCGTAAAAGGAGTCGCTTGAGAAGGCGAGCACGATCTTGGGGTTAAGCCCGAACTCCTTGGCCTTGTTGTAGAGCGCAACCGTAAGCATGGGGTCTGGAGACGGACTTGGGCACTGCCCATAAGGCATGTAAAGGCCAAGCCCTCCGCTGCCGCATGTGAGACCAGCCCCTCTAACGATGACCAAGTCACCTACACATATTGCTTCGCTGAGGGAGCCAGCAGTGCCGACTCTGACAAACGCCTTAGCCCCTATCATCCTAAGTTCCTCAAGGACTATGAGCGCACTGGGACCTCCAATGCCATGTGACGCTATCCCCACAGGGACGCCATTAAAGTCGCCGCGGTAAACCACGAAGCCCCTTGACCTTGAAAGGAGCTCAGCGTTCCTAAGCAGAGAGTTAGCGAATAGCGTTGCCCTGTCCGGGTCGCCCGTGATGAGGACACGCTCTGGTATCGATGAGGCTTCTATATGGAAAGGCATGAACCATCACATCCTCCTAAGTACAGGAATTCCTAAGGCCTCCATGCCTATCTGAAGGGCTTCCTTAACAACCAACGTTATGGCGGCCTTAAGCTCCCTCGCGCGTATATCAGGTTCATGTATCACACTGTCTACCTCATACCACGCATTGAAGTCATCCGATAGCGAAACCAAGTGCCCTACGAGGTCCTCCGGAGCTAGGTCATCCGCTGCCTTAGCTATCACTAGAGGCGTCTTAAGGCCCTTGAGCATAAGCCTCCTCCTTAGCTCATTCATGGCATTTGGGTCCGCCACGTTAAGGTCAATGGGCCCGTGCTTCTCAAGTATGTTGTTTGCCCTGACGTAAGTGTACTGCAGATAGGGGCCGCTGCTCTCCTTAAGGTTTAGAGCTTTCTCGACGATGAAGACCAGAGGCTTTGAAGCCCTGGCCTGAACCATTGAGAACCTTACGGCCCCTACGGCGATCGCCTCAGCAACCTGGTCAACCCACCTTCTGTCCGAGTCAGGATTCCTGGAGATAACTTCCTCAGTCGCCCTTGACTTAATGTACTCCAGGACATCGTCAAGGGTTACGTACTCTCCCCTCCTCCCATGCATGCTTCCAGTAGGAAGCCTGACCACCTCATAGTCGTAGTGAACCATGTTGATGGCCTCTTTCCTATAGCCTAGGCCTAGGAGCGCTAGCCTCAGCTGCAGCTGGGGGAGCTTCTGGTCGACGCCAATGACATTTATTACAACATCTGCCTTTGAGTTTTCGAACTTGTAGAGACTGTATGCCATGTCCCTTGTAGTGTAGAGGGTTGAACCATCACTTCTAAGCAATATGAGCGGGGGCACGTCAAGGCCCTTGGGGATCTTTATCGCTGATGAGACCTCCTCATCAGGCCTTACCAGGTCCCTTATTATAGCTGGGATATCGATAGCCTCCGCGTCTTTATACTTGGTGTAAAACTTCGACTTCCTCGCCTGGTCCAAAATCATCCTAACGCCGCCCTGCCAAACCATATCGCTTTCCCAGTCCCAGTGATCGAAACTTACCCCAATTCTGTCAAGGGTCTGCCTGAACCCTTCTAAGACAACCTCAACCAGTTCCCTTACCAGGCTCCTCTCAGGCTCAAGGCCACTTTCATATCTTGAGTTTATGGTCACAATCTCTGCCTCAGGGTCCTTCAACGACAGTATCGCTTCGTAGAGCTTGTCAAAGAGCCCACCGGGGTCCTGTGACCTAAGCCTCGCGAGAACGCTTCCTAGCTTCTCAGCCTCCGCGATGACGTTAGAGGCCTTGGCCTTCATGGCATCAATTGCAGTACTTGTGACGGCGTATATCCATCCAACGAGCTTGTCAGGCTTAAGGCCATACCTTGAAGTAAGCCTCTTAGGGGTCTCGTTGAGGAGTTTGAAGCCTAGGGCCGTAATGGCCACCTGCCTACCCATGTCATCAATGTAGAACCTCCTATGCACTACGTGCCCCCTGGCCTTGAGGAGCCTTGAGAGAGAGTCGCCTATGCAGGCGTTCCTCGCATGACCTATGTGAAGGGGATGGATTGGGTTGGCGCTAGTGTGCTCAACTACTATCGTCTTGGGCTCAGGGCTTTTAGGAACTTCCATAACGCCTCCTTGCCTTAGCCAGGCCAGGGAGGCTTCGGCCAACGAAGCTGATGGAAACCTGACGTTAATGAAACCCCCCGTCTCCTCTAGCTCGACGTAGTTTATACCGTATTCCTTAGAGAGCGCCTCCTGAACCCTATAGACTAACGACTTAGCGTCCTTGGTGTGTCTGATCGCGGGGAAGGCTGCATCACCATACTCCTCCTTCACGGGCTCCATCAGATGCCAGAAGGCGGAGGTCTGATCAACGTTGAGCAACTTCGACATCGTCTCCACTAAGGCCTGATAAGCCCTTGAGACTGGGTCCAAGGTTCTGCCTCACATGATTAGGTGTCCAGGATTAAAATTCGCTTTACGTTAGTCAATAACGTTAATGCCTGTAAGCCATGAACCGGGTTCATAGAGCTCACCCTCTTCAGGCGTCAGCTCCTCATCAAGTTTGAAGCATACTTCCCGGAAGGGACACTTATAACACCTTGGCCCCCTCTTTGGCGATGGCACAATGCCATATCTTTTGATTAAAACCAGGTCGTCAATGGCCATCAGCAGCGCTGACATAATCCTCCTATCCATCCTAAAGATCCTGCTCGTGGTAGGGTACCTGATCTCTATTAGAACGTCAGAGAAGCCCCTCTTCAACATGATGAAGCCATAGGCAGACGCCTGAAGGACGTCGCTCACCCAGGCTCCATGGCGGGGCGCCCTGGTGCTCTTCCTCTCAATTACCCTGACCGAGCTCTCGCCTATATGAAGCGCGTCCGCTCTTCCCCTCAGGACAACTCCGCTAGCGACCTCAACAGATAGGCGCTCCTCTCTCCTGGCCTTTCTAAACAGGTCACGGAGTAAAAATGCCGCATGGTAGAGTCTGCCGAGGAGAAGTCTGAGCCTTTCTAGGAGGCCCCTTCGCCTTCCAACGTATGTCTCAAAGAAGCTGAGCCTTGGACAGTAGGCGTACGTATGTATCTCGCTAGGGAATATCGTCAGCTTGCCTTCCGTCTCCCCGCTATCCCGAGCCTTATACGTTTCTCTTCGACCTCCCAGTCCTCAGAGTAGACGTCGATGGGCGGCTCCCCATAAGTTAGCGTCAGCGCCCTGGTTTCGCTCTTCACGTAATACTCTTTAGCCTTTACCGCCTGAACGAGCTCCTCGTCCCCCATTACCCAGAGGTCTATGTATGCGTCGATCTGGAGTGAGAGTTTCTTCCTCATGAACTGCACCCTTCTGACAACCTCCCTAACGATGCCCTCAACCTGCTCTTCTTCAGTCAGCCTCCTGTCAAGAGCCACGAGGCCCAGGTCGGTCTCAGCTACGACAAGCCATTCTGGGTATGCAGCTACTATCTTCAAGTGTCTGGGCTCAAGCCTTACCTTATGGCCTTCTAGCTCAATCTCATAGGCCCCCTTCCTTAGAAGCTCTGTTGCCACTTCCTCCCGCCTCTCATTGATTACATCTATTATCCTCTTCGTGAGCTTCTTGAACTCAGGTCCAAGGACGCTGTAGTTAGGCTCCACTCTATAGGCCCTAAGGCTTTCAATGAAGCTGGATTGAACAGCCTTGACATCCTTTACGTTAGTGGCGGCCTTAAGGGCCTCTGAGAACCTCTCTATAGCGTTACTGACGTCAGCGTTGACAGGGACTACGTAAAGTGTCCTGAGGGGCCTTCTTAGCTTCAGGCCTGCCTTGGCCCGGGCAGCTAGGGCGGCCTCGCTTAGCTTCCTAACTATGTCCATGTAGTTCTCAAGCTTGGGATCTATGAGACCTTCGTCTGGCTCTGGCATGTCAAGGAGGTGCACGCTCTCAGGAGCGTCATTCTCAGCGGGCCTTACAAAGCCTTGGTATAGATACTCTGCCAGGAAGGGTACTATTGGGGCTGCCATGACTAGCCATCTCCTGAGGACATAATACAGCGTTGCGTAGGCTGCCCTCTTGGTGGGGGAGTCCTCCTCCTGCCACACCCTCCGCCTAACGAGTCTTATGTACCACCTACTTACGTCTTCAACTATAAGGTCCCTGAGTATACGTGCTGCCTCGTGGACTTCGAGCCTCTCAAAGGCCTTGCGGTAGTTCCTTAAAGCGCTGTTAACCCTTGAGAGCAACCAGAGGTCTTCGGGCTCGAGGCTGCCCTTAGCAGTTTCGAGTGTTACAGCCCCTGGGTCAAAGTTGTCAAGGCTCATGTAGAGGCTCGCGAAGGCGAACACATTCCTCATTACAGTGAAGTCCCTGACCGTTTGGTCGATGTTACGCCAGGAGAACCTGAGGTCCTCCCAGGTAGTGTTCCTGAGCACGTAGAGCCTAACAACGTCACGCGGATACTTGGCAACCAGGTCCTCAAAGGCGACATAGTTGCCGAGGGACTTATGCATCTCCCTGCCTTGCTCGTCTAAGACGAAACCATGCACGAGCACCCGGCGATAGGGAACCCTGTCAAAACCTATTATGCCAACCCTCAGTAGGCTGAAGAACCAGCCCCTCAGCTGATCATGGCCTTCAAGGATTAGGTCGACAGGCATCAGTTTTTCAAAGGTCTCGCTCTCGGCTGGGTAGCCAAGGCTGGCGTAGAAGGCGATGCCGCTGTCGAACCAGACGTCAGCTACGTCAGGTACTCTCCTCATGACCCCACCACATTTAGGGCATCTAAGCCTAATCTCATCGACCCATGGCCTGTGTAGCGATATGGGCCTCTTACCGCCAAGCCTCTCTACGTCCTTAACGCCGCCGATTACCTCAACGTGCCCACAATTCTCGCAGACCCAGATAGGGAGGGGTATGCCCCAGTACCTCTGCCTGCTTATGACCCAGTCCCTGACGTTGTTAACCATGGATAAGATTCTCGACTTGGCCCAAGAGGGAACCCAATCGACGGACTCGACCCCACGTTCTAGCTTATCCTTGAGTTTGCTTACGGCTATGAACCACTGGTCCGTGACTCTTAGGACCAGCGGCGTCTTACACCTCCAGCATACGGGGTACTTGTGGGTTATCTTCCCGCTGTAAAGCAGGGCTCCTCTCTCAGAGAGGTCCCTTAAAATCGCCTCATTGGCCTCGGTCCTGAAGTACAGGCCGTTATACTTTCCGGCGTCTTCCGTCATTCTGCCCTGGTTATTCACCAGGCTGACGGGTGGGACGCCAAGCCTTTGGCCTACCTCAAAGTCGACGTCTCCATGTCCTGGGGCTGAGTGGACTAGACCTGTGCCCTCAGTCGCCGTAACTGCCTCTGGCGCCATGACTACTCGGTGGTACTTGCTCAAAAGCCTCTGTGCCAGGACGAGATCTTCAAGAGGATGCTCATACTCAAGACCGTCAAGTTCCTTCCCCTTTATTGTCGAAATTATCCTGTAGCTCTTGATTCCAGCCTCATCCATAACATGTGGGACCCTGTTCATCGCCATGATGTACCTTTCGCCGTCGGCCTCGACGATCGAGTAGTCCAGGTCAGGGTGGGCCATAACGAAGGCATTGGCAGGGAGCGTCCACGGGGTCGTGGTCCAGATCAGCAAGTAGGTTCTCTCCTGGCCCTTAACCTTAAACTTGACGTAGATTGACGGGTCCTCTAGGTCAACATACTCTGAGACCTCATAGTCAGCGAGTGTAGTCTCACACCGAGGACACCAGTGCAGGACCCTTCCGCTCTTATATAGGAGCCCTCTCTCGTTCGCCTTCTTTACAAGATACCAGCCGGACTCGATGTACCTGTCGGAGTAAGTGAGATATGGATCATCCCAGTCCATAAAGACGCCCATCTGTTTGAAGTTCTCAGTCATGCCCTTTATGTTCTGCTCAACTAAGTTAAGACAGGCCCTCACGAAGTTCTCAATCCCTATCCTTTCTTCTATGTCCTTCTTGTTCTTGATGTTGAGCTGTCTCTCAACGAGAATCTCTATCGGTAGGCCGTGGGTGTCATAACCTGGCTTATCCCAGACGTTGTAGCCTGACATCCTGTAGTACCTGAGCAGAGAGTCCTTCAGGACCTTGTTCCAGGCAGTGCCTACATGTATGGTCGACGCGCTGGCATAAGGGGGGCCGTCTAGGAAGTACAGCTTCCTGGGGCTCTGTCTTGACTTCTCTTTCACCTTCTTGTATATCTCGCTGGAGTCCCAGAACCTTATGACGTCAGACTCAATCTCTTGAAGCCCCTTATTCGCCTCGCTAGCAACGGTATCGGTTACCTTCACGTTCATCACCGTGAAGTGTCTATCCAGTCGACCCTGACATACTGTGAGCGCACGGCGTTAGCCACCAGTTGCTTTATCTCATCGACGATGCCCTCTCTGTCTAGGGGGAGCTCGACGAACCTAAACTCGGGGACAAGCGTTGACCTGAAGTACCTCGGCTTAACGCCGTACTTGGCCTCGAGAAGCTCTAGTACTTTTTGGTTCAGACCATCGTCATAGGTCGTGTAGTAGATGCGATAAAGCCTCTTATGTAGATCCTTTACTTCCTTGGCCGAGCTCACGAGCGCCGCCAGACGGCCTAGCTGTAGGGACCCCTTTTCAGCTTTATCAAAGGCTCAGGCCAATACAGGCCTGGCCAGGTAAATATTGTCTTCGTCCCTTATAATAGACCCCCTTATAACGATGCCTCTGTCAAGGCCCCTTTTGGCCTTAATTACCGTGATGACCCTGGAGCATCGTGGGTCGACGGCTAAAAGCTCACTAAGGAGCCACCCATCTCCAGCTATGACTAAGTTTACCTCATCACCTTTTCGGAAGGGTCTTTCAACGCGAGGAGCTCTCCTGATCCCTATCTCGTCAGGCCTGAGAAGCAGCCTGTATCCCGTTTCCCTCTCAAGTCTTCTTAGGAACTTGTAAAAGTATTCCCACGACCAAGGCACAACGCCCTTAGGCCTTCTGCCAAACCTATGAGCCTCATACTTCTGAACTAGGACACCGCTCGGCCACCCTGACCTCTCACCTAGCCTATGTGCTTTAGCCCACTCTATTAGCTTCAGCATTTCGCCCTCATTATAACCTGGCACGATGACAGGAGTTAAGATGAAATCAACCCTTGTCTCGAGGAGGGCCCTTTCTACAGTGGCTAGAATTTTCCCTACGTCGTACCAGCTGACGTTCACGAGCCTTCTGGCGAGGCCAGGGTCCATAGCGTCAACGCTTAAATTGACTCTGTCAAGCCCTGCCTTCTCAAGGGCCTTGATTAGGGGAACTGACAGGCTTCCCCCGTGCGTCTCAATAGCTATCCTCTCAACGCCGCTAATGGACTTGAGCTTTCTAACAAGCTCAGCTATATGTGGGTTTGAGAGAGGCTCACCTACACCATCTATGAGGGCCTCTACCCCTCCTCCCTTTATGTCAACGACTGCCCTGACCCAGTCGACAAGCCAATCTATGTCGTCAATTATGTACTCAGCGTGTCTTGTCCTGGAGGACAGACCCGCGTCAACGCTGCAGAACACGCAGTCATGAAAGCAGAGGGTTGACGGCCTGACCTGTATTACATTTGTGCCCCTTTCTATGACGCCAAACGCTATGTGGCCCATAAATGGGAAGGGCCTGCCTAGTCTAATGACCCTTCTCCCGTCAATTGTAGGTCCCTGCTTAACCCCTGCCAGGCACTCCTCCAAGGCTCATACCCAGCCCTACGACCCTATGAGGGATAGCATAAGCAGGCCGCTTGACTCCTATGCTCTTCAGGAGTTCGCACATCTTGCAAAGCTCTCTTCCTGGCGGTACAGGCTCCCCACAGACCTTACACCTCTCAAGGCCTGTGAGGGGCCTCGTTGACAGGGCGGCCGAGAGCAGTATTTCATCTAGGGCTTCAACGAACTTAAGTAGGGAACCGGGGTTCTCGGCCTCAAATGAATAGAGCGCCCTCCTCACCCTGGCCCTGAGCGTAGGCTGCTCATAGATGTAAGGGCACTCTGTCTCCTGGAGGTGGTACCCCTTGAGCCTGGCGAAGGACGCGGTCTCCCACTCATAGATCTTCCTAAGCGGCTTGACCCTCCTAATCAGAAGGGGGTCGTCAACGACTCTGGCTGCGGGATGCTGTCTTAGGAGGCTTACGTAGTCGCCCCTGAGGAGATTAATGACAGCTGTCTGGGACTCGTCATCTAAATTATGGGCAGTGGCGAGCTTTGTTGCCCCTAGCTCCCTAGCGAACTTGTTCATAATTCTCCTCCTGGCTAGGCCGCAATAGGTGCACGCTGATATTCCCGTACCTCTCCTTCTCGCCTCAGCCACAATATCATCAACGCTTAGCCCTGTATACTCCCTTACACTTGTAACTATGACGTCAACGCCAATCTCCTTGGCTGTGTCCACAAGGTATTTGGCGTCCTCCTCTTTGTTGTAGCCCTTTATGCCTTCAATGATGTTAAGGCCTACCAACTTGCCGGCCTTGTGAATCCTCGCCATGGACTCCAGCAGGACGTACCCATCCTTACCCCCGCTGAGGGCAAGGAGCACAGTGTCTCCAGGCTCGACCATTGACCACCTCATGACCTCCTGCCTTACTCTGCTCACAACGTCCTCTACGAAGCACTCAAGGCACAGGGCCCTCTTGGTGTGGGGCTGATAGACCGCAGCAGGCCTGAGGCCGCACGCGTCGCATAGCTTAACCATAGCCTGTAGACGCTAGTAGCAACTTTTCCGCTAGTCCTTATTAATTCCTACTTAAGTCGATGAGCTGAAGGCATTGACTGAGCCCCCTCAGGCCGCGGTCTTGGTCCTAACGTGGGGGAGCCCACCCCATATCCTTGTTGAAAGGAAGGCATGTGCTCAAGGACAAAGGTTCGCGTGTGACCTTGCCTTTCCTGGCGGGCGAGTAGCCCCTGGCGAGACCCCAAAGCAGACCGCTTTGAGGGAGGCCTGGGAGGAGGCTTGGGTACATCCCTCGGCAGTTAAGGTCATTGGAAGTCTGGGGACCTTTCACACGCTGTCCAGGCCTGTGATCTACACGGAAGCAATACTCGGAACCGTTACCGGTGCCGTGGACCCCATGCCAAGGGATCCCGAGATAGACGCAGTCTTCTGGGTGAGGGTTGATCAAATACCATCGCCAACTAGGGTACTACACCCGATTAGAGGCTATGTAGATGGCGTGCTTTTAGGCGATAACCTCATACTATGGGGGCTTTCTCTCAGGATAACCCTGAGGCTTTTAGAGCTGCTGAAAATGTCTAAGGATACTTAACTTTGAGCAGCATGGCAACCGCCTTATACCTGCTGTCAAGGCCGAGGTGCTTAATGTCGTCAGACCTAGGTCTTAAGACTCCATTTCTCAGATCAATGAGGGCCTCCTGCACGTCTCTTAGCAGTTCTACGGGAAGACCAAGATCCTGGTAGGACCTCAATATTGTCTCAAGGTCGCCTAGGGCCTTAACGTCAGTGGGGTCCTCCCTCAGCTCCTTCACAAGCTCTAGCATTGCCCTGATGAAGTATTCCGAGACCTCTGGGCCAACCTTTATGCCTGCTGATGAAGCCCACTTCGCAAGCTCTGACACGATGGCCGAGTTCAGCGGGGCTGTGGCTAAGGATTGGATAAGAGACCTCTCAATGTAGTACTCTAAGAGGTGCTCAAAGGCCCCTGGGTAGTTAAGTCCAAGCCCCTTTATGTAATACATGAGCGGAGCATAACTTTCATAGAGGGAGTCAAATTGCTTAGTCAGATCCGCCATTGCGCTCTCAGCTATATGCCACATGAGGTTCTTCTGCTCATCCTTTAAAGCGCCTCTAATGTCGATGAGATTGACATTAAACCTCTTTGATAGGTAATCAACTAGGTCAGGTATCATACCATTTGAGAACATAGAGGAGACGGCGCCCTCAAGGTCCTCGTAGTCTTTTGTGGAGCTCGCCAGGCTGGCACCCCCATATACGTTATACCAGCCATAGTAAACTCCCGCTAACATCACCTTATAATGACTCCAAGTAATCCTTGATATCATAGTGGCAAGGCCTGTTACCGCCCTGAACTTCCCGAGCCTAAGGGGAAGTACCCTCTCAAGGATAACCCTGTACGAGTAGAAGTCCAACTCCTGAGGCAATGACTCAAACAAAAGCCTCATAGCCAGGGTCGCGGCGAGCTTCTCCGGGCCTATCGAAGAGGGTATGGCGTGTCTTAAGTAGAGGTCCTTGCCGCTTCCTTCCTGGGGCATGTTAGACATGGCATTGGAGAGGATTTCGAGAAGGCGGCCCTCTATGTCAGGGCCGCCCACGGATCTCAACAGCTCGACTACCCTCCGCATGTGCTTTAGCGATTGTATAGGCTCAGGGCGGGCTATGTCCTCAAAGAACCAGGCATCACTTGATTGCGCAAGCATTGCATGCCTTATGAGCTCTAGCGCCCTCAGGGCCCTATTCTTGTCGTCCTCGCTGAGAGATAGGAGGTGTTTCTGAAGGTAATCGCTTGTAACCTCAGGTGACCTAGAAAAGACCACATCGGCATAGTCAAGTACTGCTCTCAGGGGGTCCGAGAACAGGCCTTTGCCAACTGAGTAAAACCACTCGAGTGAAGTGTTAGCCAACGCGTCGACGGCCTCTCTTAGGGGGGTCCTCCAGGCCTGAGTCCAGCCAGGTCTTATTTCAGAGCCGCAGCCGCAGTTACTACGCCACCTCTCGACTCCATGGGGACAGCTCCAAGAAGTGTTCTCCTTGATCTCAACCAACGTAACCGGTGGGCTGATTGTCAGGTCATACTCGGCGACGTTTGTTACCTTAAGGCCATAGGTCTCAGCAAGCCTGAAAGCCCTGGCTAGTTCAACCTCTCCTCCCTTCTTGTGGTGCCCGAAGGTCTCCCCATCTACGGCTATACTTACGAGCTGGGGTGTCGACCTGTTGTCATAAGTTTCAAGCACTCTTCTCAGCAGCAGCTCTCCGCTCTTCAAGAGGTCGCCAAAGGCCGCAAGGCCCGACAACCACCTGTTGTACACAACTACATCTATTTCATCACCGTTAGGTAGAAGGGCCTTGTATGGAACCCTGGTGTCTAGGCTTTGCTCAATCACCGGGACTTTGGTACCGTCCTTACCTATAATGCTCTTGACTTGGTGCGGGCTCAGGACGACGAACTTTATACCGAAGTCGCTCAGCATTTGCAGGGTTTCATTGTCAACAGCTGTCTCTGGGAGCCAGAAACCCTCAGGCTCACGTTCAAAGATCCTTTCAAAGAGCCTTATCCCCCACCATATTGCTATCTTCCTATACTCATGCCTTGAAAGAGGCATGATTATGTGGGCATAGGGCTGTGCTATGGCGTTGCCGTGGCCGGATCGCTTGACTATGCTCTCCTTGTCAGCGGCGACTATGGCATCAAGTAACCAGGGGTACCTTTTCCCGATATATTGAAGCAAAAGGGGCCCAAAACTGAAGGATAAGTTAACGTAGTTGTTGGCTATATCTTCGATGAACCCCTCCTCGTCCTCAACCTTAGCCTTGGCATTAGGTATGTAACTTTCGTGGGCCACTAGGTCGTTCCAGTCGTGATAGGGCTTTGTGGCAGGGTCAAGATCAACCTCCTCGGTCCATGGGTTAAATCGGGGCGGCTGATAGAAGTGGCCGAACACGGCGAAGTATTTTTCTGCCTCGTTGGTCAAATGACGCCCTTCACTCCTCTTGGAGAAGAGGGCTTTAAGCCTAGAGCCCGGACAGTTCTGCTCTCGTGTCTCACCTTAAGACTAGTTGCTTGCCTGCTTCTCTAGCCCTTACAATCCTGTATGTTGGAGTTATTGTCCTGGGATGATTAGCCTTAACGTTGTCAACCCTTCCAGAGGCCGTGTTCACCGGTTCCTTCTTAAGGTCCGATGGGTTGCTATGGGCTATCATCTCAACTTCCTTTAGCCTGTCCACGTATCTGTCAATGTTCTCCCTAGTCTCAGATTCTGTGAACTCGAACATTAGGGCCTCCTTAACGATGAGCGGGAAGTACATAGTCGGCGCGTACAGGCCCACGTCAAGTAACGCCTTACTTACATCCTCAGCAGTAACCCCTGTCTCATTAGCTAAGGGCTCCGCGCTGATAACGACCTCGTGCTTTCTGGGCCTGCCCGCGGCATAGGGAATCGAATAGCCCATAGTCTCCTTCAGGAGCTTTTTGACAAAGTAGTTGGTATTTACGACGCTTACCTCGCCGGCCTCCCTTAGGCCCTGGGGTCCGAGGGAGAGGATGTAGACGTAAGCCCAGATCAGCTGAGGTACGTTACCGAGGAAGTGAGCGAGGGATCCCCTGCTGGCCATTCCCCTCCATCTCACTCTGTAAAGGCCCGCGTCCTTGTCAAAGTATATGTAAGGGCCAGGGACCAGGTCACTAAGTTTGACGCCATCCTTTACCTCCCTGTTCTTAACACAGACGGGTCCAGCGCCTGGGCCTCCTCCTCCGTGAGGCGTCGAGAAGGTCTTGTGAAGATTCAGGTGAGCTATGTCGAAGCCCATGTCGCCCGGTCTCGCCCTTCCAAGTATTCCGTTGAGGTTTGCGCCGTCATAGTATAGCAGGCCGTCAGCCAAATGAACGTCATCAGCTATCTTGAGAACTCTCTCCTCGAACAGGCCAAGTGTTGAGGGGTTCGTCAGCATAAGGCCTGCGGTTTGTGGACCCAAGGCCGACCTAAATGCATCATAGTCCATGTTTCCGTCCTCTGCGGTAGGTATTTCGACTACCTTGAACCCAGCCATGGCGGCACTAGCGGGGTTGGTGCCGTGCGCTGAATCGGGGACTATGATCTCGTCCTTGACGGAGGACTGGCCTCTCAGCTCATGATATCTCTTGATTATCAGCACGCCTGCTAGCTCACCCTGAGCCCCTGCTGAGAGCCCAAGGGAACAGTAGTCCATACCGGTTATCGAGGCTAGCCATTGCTGAAGCTCATATAAGATCTCTAAGATGCCCTGAAGCACTTCCTCAGGCTCAAGCGGGTGAAGTTGGCCAAGCCTCTCGTCAAAGGCGTATCTTAACGCTATCTTGGGGTTATACTTCATAGTGCAGCTCCCGAGGGGCACGGGGCCATTGTCGACACCATAGGACATCTCGGAGAGTCTGGTGAAGTGCCTGACCACTTCAACTTCACTGACCTCAGGGAGCGGAGGCTCTTCGGTTCTGGCCACGGAATGCGAAATCTTGAGTTCACCCACGTACTTCTTTAAGTCGTCGACAAGGTCAGTAAAAGTGAGGCCCCTTCTTCCAGAGCTGAGCTCATAGATCAGAGGCTCATCCCAACGCGCCTGTCTGAACGTCATCCCTTAATCACCTTATTGAAGACAGCCACAAGTGAGTCGATATCCTCCTTTGAGTGGACCTCGGTGAAGCTAAGCAGCCCCCATTCCTTCAGGGCCCATTTCACGTAACGTCCAAGAGGTATCCCAGCCATGTACCCCTCCTCAAGCGCCCTCCGCCATAGGCCTTCGTAGTCAGTAGGCAGTGAGACTACGAAGTCCCCAAAGAACTCCCCTCCGAGGGCGGGGGAGGTGACGCAGGCTATCTTAGAGAGTCTGTCGGCTGCGTAGTGGGCCCTGTACCATATGGCCTCGGCAAGTTCCCTCAGCCCACGCCTCCCAAGCAAGGACATGTAGACCGCGGCGGCTATGGCGTTAAGGGCTGCGTTGGTGGTTATGTTGCTGGTGGCCTTGGATCTCCTTATGTGTTGTTCCCTGGTCTGAAGTATCATGGTGAATGACCTCCTCCCCTGGCTGTCAAAGGTCATGCCTATCAGCCTCCCTGGCATCTGCTTTACCAACTCACCATCCCACCTCACGCCCAATATCCCAAGGGTTGTCCCACCTAGGTTGAGCCCAAGCCCTAGAGGCTGGCCGTCTCCAACCGCCACGTCGGCGCCGAGCTCACCTGGCGGCTTGTATAGACCCATGGCGATAGGGTTGACACCAACTATGAAGAGAGATCCCTTGTCATGAGCTGCCTCGCCAATGGCTCTCGCATTTATGTCAACGACTCCAGTGAACGTAGAGGGGTACTCAAGGTAGACAGCTGACGCTTTTCTATCCAGCTTGGTCTTAAGGTCCTCAAGGTCGGTGTAACCTGTCTCAAGATCAACGGTGTAACGCTCAACCTCTATACCCTGGGCCCACGCGTAGGTCTCTAAGACCTCAAGGTGGAAGGGGTTTATGGTCAGAGGTACTAAGATCCTCCTTATGCCCCTAACCCTAACAGCAAGTAGCGAGGCTTCGCCGAGGGAGCTCCCCCAGTCATACATGCTGGCGTTCACAACGTCCATCGCGAGTAGGTCAGCCATGAGGCTCTGGTACTCGAAAAGTGCCTGAAGCAGGCCTTGACTTATCTCAGGTTGATAGGGCGTGTAGGCTGTCAGGAACTCGCCGCGCTCCACGATGCTTCTTACGGCTGGGGGAACGTAGTGGGGCCACAGGCCTCCTCCGGCGAAGGGCGGCGCCTTAAGTCTCTTTACGTTTGATAGTAGCAGCTCAAGCCTTCTAGAGACCTCGACCTCACTTAGAGGCCTTCCCGCACCGATCTGGAGGGAGCTCCACCTGTCCTCGTCAAGGAAAACTTCACGTGGGATATCGGAGTAAAGGTCATCAGGAGTGGAAACGTCGATGACCTTTAGCATCTCAGCCTTGATGGCTGGGCCGCTGTTTGGTATCCAGGGATGTTCCATATCAGACCCGTCTACTAGGATGGTTAAGGGGGTATTATATTGAGGGCATTTGGGGACATTACCATGCTAGGACGCGCAGCTTAACTGATCTGCTGGTCGAGTCCTTCAAAGGCCGCTCTCCACTCTGCGGAGCCTCGAGACCCATATCCGTTGTAGGGCGAAGGTGACGGCAACTACTATAGCTATTACAACAAATGCCAACATGAGGCGGTTGCCCCCACCACTTCTTCTGCTCAACGCTTGCGTTGCAAGCACATACATGGCTGAAGACCACGTTAAAGGAGACGTAGTCGGAAGGGGGTTGCCGTAGTTGGGGTCTATGGCCTCTGGGAGGAGGCCCTCTTGTGAGTGCGAGACCGCCCACGTCAGAAGGCCTTCAGTCCCCGTCACGTTACCATCCAAGGCATAATAGTACGCCAGGAACAGCGTGGTCACGATCCATGGCGGGTTTGGACCGCTGCTGTCGTAAAGGTAGTTTTCGTAGTGGTACGTGTCCCCTACGAACCTCACTAGGCCGCCGACTTTTTCATCCATAAGTGAGCTGACGGCTAACCTCACGTCACTCGAGGCCAAACTGGCTGGGAACATGCCATACCCGAATGCCAGGGGCAAGATTGAGGAGGAGCTTACGTAGGGCGCCTCAGGCTGGGGAGAAACGCTCCTACCTGTGGGGGTGAAGACTACGAACGGCACGAGGGCCGAGTAGAAGGCCGACCCATTCCAGAAGTATTTCACTATGCTCTGGTTTAGGATCATCTCAGCCTCCTCTGCCTCAGATATGTTATAACCGCTGGTGCCAAGGAGCGTGATCGAGTCCCTGATGCCTATTAGGTTAAGGGCCTCGGTCCAGAAGTGATAGGCTAACCTGTACTCCCATACGCTAAGGTCCTGCGGTATCATGTGTACAGAGGATGAGAGAATTGAGGAGACCTGGAAAGAGACAGTCTCATTCAGCGCCCCAGAGATAGCGTTGAGAAACGTGATGTTGTGAGTAAAAACGTAATAGTAATAGACGCCTATCTCAAAGAGCCCTAGGCTGTCGTACTCAGGGGTTGCGTAGCTTACGTCAGGCGCGCCTGTGTAAAAGTCGTACCTCGTGTACCACGCCTCCCCATACCTGGCAGCCCGCGACATCCAAAGCCAGTACTTAAGCGCAGAGGCATAGTGGCCTGCCGCCTGAAGCGCCATTGCGGCAAACGACGAATCCCTTACCCAAGCATATAGGTAGACAGGGCTGGGCGCAGCTGCAAAGGTTCCTATATAGGGGTTTTGATCGTCCTTAAGGACAAGAAGTGAGAGGAAGTATTCCTTAGCTAGCTCAGGGGGTAAGCTTGGGGGCTGTCTTGACATGGATAACCACCCATCGATCCTTTCATCATTTAGGCTGATTAGGTACCTAACGTTATCAGGGCATCTGTTACCAAGAGATATTAGAACGTATGACGCCCCACTTACGCCCCTAATTAGAACGCCATTACCTACTCTGGCCATGGAGTCATTCGAACATACTTCTACTGGTACTGATAAGTTAATTATGGTCACTTCCTTTCCAAGGGTTACGGCCCCTGACGTGTGGACAGTGAAGTTATAAGGCGCCGTAAGAGACGCTAGGACCAGTATGTAAGGCGTGTAAGGTGGTGCGATCACCTCGAGGCGACCGTAGCTGCCGGCCGCAACGATCGTATTATTGAGGTTAAGGGAAGCGAAAGAGGAGAACGGCCCATCAAACGTGAGGTTCAGAGGAAGGACTCCATAGGGCCCGAGGTATATGTTAGTTAGTGAGAACGGCACGTTCCTCAGGCCATTGATAGTGGCGTTTACGACGGGCACACCTGTGAGTACGAGAGCTGAGTCGTTGACCCAGTTACTTAGGAGCAGAAATGAGGGATAGAAGGAGCTCTTCCCAGCCCAGAACGAAAAGGACCTGGGAACCAGGGGGGCGAATAAGAGGAATACCAGGGCTATCACTAACATCTTTCTGCTGAGCTTCAAGTTCCCCTTGCCTTATGGGGGCCACCCCCCTAAATACGCGACTAGCCAACGCAACCTTTGGTGTATCCCATGGGTGACCTAATAGTTGATGTCCTAAAGGCCTTCAAGGACGGGAAGCCCATGTCACCAGGCGACGTGGCTCAGAGGCTTGGGATCCCAAAGTATAAGGCCTTGTCCGTGGTTTCGTGCCTCAGTGACATTGGGTTGCTGGAGCCAATCTATGCTAAGGGTAACTACAAAATCTACAGGCTAAGTGGGCTGGGCGAAGCCATATTAGCTGAGCTTGAGGGTGGTAAGCGCTTTAGTGAAGTCCTGGAGGACACCCTTGAAAGGACTACCCTGCCTCAAGAGGTAAGGCAGGAAGTCAAGGCAGAAAGCTAGGCTTCTCCTTAAGGGTTATTATTGGTATTGATGTCCAGCCCGGCTTGGTTCTGTCGCCGACCTCGACCTTCTCCCCTGTCTCGTCGACCTTTATCAGGACGTACTTGACCTTTTCGGAGTTATCGGTCAACTTGGCCCTATAGAGGTACACTATTGGGACACCGTAGAACCTGAAGTAGTCCCTGTAGGTGGTCTGCACGAAGTAGACCTCATTGTAGTTCTCAAGGTATCGGTAGATCGGCATAATGACGGCGAAGGAGAGCATCGTGACGGCAAGCCTTGCCAGGTCAGCCAGGGAGCTAACCTCTACGATCTGGGCCTTCTCAATCCCATCCATAAACACCACCACGAGAAGCCGAGGTTCAAGCCATTAAGAACTTTTAAGTCGCGTAGAGG
Source organism: Acidilobus sp. (assembly GCA_049974445.1). Classification (GTDB taxonomy): domain Archaea; phylum Thermoproteota; class Thermoprotei_A; order Sulfolobales; family Acidilobaceae; genus Acidilobus. Next base: position 24,965 of record JBMFIT010000001.1, on the reverse strand, counting down.
GCGGTGATGACGGTGCGGGGGTGCCCGAGCTAGGCCAAAGGGGGCGGGCTTAGAACCCGCTGGCGTAGGCCTGCGTGGGTTCGAATCCCACCCCCCGCACCACGACGACCCTTAGCAAGTTAAGACTTAGGTTGGGTTTTCCGTGCCAGGCTCTTGGCCTTAGTTATTGCGATCGTCCACAGCCTATCGCTTATCCTGACCCCCTCCTTCTCAGCAGCCTCCCTAATCCTAGAAAGGAACTCCTCATACGAGAGGGACTCCCTGGTCGTGTTGAGGTTGACCTCAAAGACCCTGCGGCTTGAAGGCTCTAAGACCCTCAGGATATCAGAGGGAGAACCTCTTGTGTGAACCCTATACACGTCAACCTGTCTAAGGCCGAGCAGCTCGACCAAGGCCTTGTAAACGGTGTAAGCGCCCCTTGCCACTTTCGCTTCACCATAGGCTTCCGAGTGGGCGTCCTCCCCCATATAAAGGCTTCATAGATAAAGGGCGGCCAAATTGAGCGAGAGGGTTCACGTGAGCCTTGAGTTCATAGCGGGCGTGGTGGCATCTCTTGGGAAAAACTATGTGACCCCGAAGGACTTAAGCAGGGTTCTCGGGATATCCACCAGAAGCGCCGGGAGAGTCCTGAGGGCACTGGAAGGAAGGGGTTACGTGTCAAGGTATTCCAACAAGGCCTACAGGGTCATTGTTGGCCTCCCTGCTTTGAGCTGGCTTCCTGAAGACAATTCTCCTCCTCTGGTAGTCAGGTTCCCTTAGCACCCTCCCCTCCCTTATCAACTCGCTGAGTGCCTTTCTAAGAGGTCTCCTGTCACCCGTCCATGACATGACCGTCACTATCTCGGTGAACGTTAACCCTCCCTGGTCATTAAGAACGCTAAGTACTCTCCCCTTGAGATCTTCAATATTCTCTCCTGGAGCATCAGCTCCGTACAAGGTTATCTCCCAAGGATGGGGCGTAGAGGAAGCTAAAAACACCCTAGGTGAGACTCAGCGCTTCAGCTCTGAATTGACCTCCTTGATCACGCCAGCTATAATGTTTAATGCCCTGAAGAGAAGCTGCTCGTCTATCACAAGAGGCGGCGCAATCCTAATAGTTGAAAGCCCAGATCCAATCACTACGACACCACGCTTGAACGACCTCTCTATGACCTGCGCTAGCTCCCTCGTAGCGGGCTCCTTAGTCTTCCTGTCCCTGACCAGCTCAACGCCTATCATAAGCCCCTTACCCCTGACGTCACCTATTATATCATACTCGTCCTTGAGCTCATTGAAGAACTTCAGGGCCTCCTCTCCTAGCCTTGAGGCCCTGTCGAGGAGGTTCTCCTCCTTGATTACATCGATGACAGCGCTCATGGCGGTCACAGACAGTGGGTTCCCGCCAAACGTGTTAGCGTGACTTCCTTTAGTTAGTGTGCTCGCAACGTCGCCTCTCACCACGACGGCGCCAAGAGGCAGCCCGCCTCCGACAGCCTTGGCGAGCGCGATGATGTCTGGTTTGACGTTCCAGTGCTCAATAGCGAACCACCTCCCGGTTCTGCCCATGCCTGACTGAACCTCGTCGTCTATGAGGAGGATTCCGTTCCTGTCAGCGAGCCTCCTGAGGCCTGGCAGGAAGTTGTCAGGAGGAACTACGTAGCCACCCTCGCCCTGTATAGGCTCAACGACAAAGGCTGCAACCTCGCTCGGATCGACGAGCTTCGTGAATATCCAGTCCTCTATGTAGCCCAGAACGGCCTCGCCGCACTCGGCTGGATCGTCGGTCCTGAAGACGCACCTGTAGGGGTAAGGGTACGGCACATGGATGACGCCAGGGAGCATGGGAGAGAAGCCTTTCCTGTAGTAGGCCTTGCTTGCTGTAAGCGAGAGGGAACCGAAAGTCCTGCCGTGGAAGGCACCCAAAAACGCTATGAAGTACTGCCTCGAGCCCCCAAAGAAGTACCGCGCGAACTTGAGAGATCCCTCGATGCTCTCGGTGCCGCTGTTAGTGAAGAAGACCCTGGGATCCTTGACCGGCGAGATGCCTATAAGCTTCTCAGCTGCCGTCACGGCCTCCTCGTAGTAGAAGTCAGTCAAGGAGTAGTGCTGAAGCCTCTCGGCCTGGCGCTTTATAGCCTCAACGACCTTAGGATGGCTATGGCCTACGTTCATGACAGCTATGCCGGCGTTGAGGTCTACGTACCTGTTCCCGTCGACGTCCTCAATGACGGCGCCGTGCGCCTCCTTAACTACGAGAGGAACCCACCTGACGTAAGACTGAACGAGCGTCCTTGAGTCCCTCTCTATTATGCTCTTAGCTATGGGACCAGGCGGCTCTACCCTGATCAGAGGGACCTGCTCCAAGCCGGGACACCTGCCCTTAAATGGCGGCTAGATATTAATATCTCAAGGAGCGAGAAGGTTGCCTAAGTACGAGTTTGAGGTTGTGGAGGAGTATTTTCTAAACGGCGAACACAGATTCAGGTTGAAAGTAAGGGGGACTAACCTAGTCGTTAACGTAGCAGCTGCTTCCGCCGAAGAGGCGGCGTCAAAGGCCGCCAGCCTCCTCGATAAGGTGAAGGCTTACTCGTTGCTCGGGGATAAGGAGGCTAAGGGTGGGGGCCCTTCTTCCCCTTGATCTCAGAGTTGGACTCTATCGCCCTATGTGGCCACAAGAGGGAGCTATCAATGACGGTGTTATCTCCTATAACAACGTCATTGCCTATCACGCTGTTCGTGATGGTAACATTCTCACCTATATAAACGTGCCTACCTATCACGCTGTTCTCTATTGTGCAGCCATTGCCCACAATGCTCCTGTCCATTATGATTGAGCGCCTTATAGATGAACCGCTGGAAATTATCACATAGTTGTCAACAATTGAGTTAGCTATAGAAGCGCCATCCTCTATACTTACGTGCCTCCCTATCATAGTTGGACCTATGAGCTCTATCTTCTTTAACGCGGTCCTCTCTATCAGGTCTATATGATCCTTCTTTGACCTTGGGCTGAAGCCCTGCATGTAGATATTGTCATGGTAGGCCGTTGCGACACCTAACCTCTCTGGGGGCAATGCGTTCAAGAGATAGAAGGAGGCCTCAACGAAGCTTTCGAGGGTACCGATGTCAAACCAGTAACCGTTAGTCACGAATCCCATAACCTTGTGGCCCTTAGAGATAACGTAAGGTATTAAGTCTCTTCCGAAGTCGCCACTCCTCCCCTTTATCAGGTCCTTAAACTCGTCAGACCTGAGCATCTTAACCATGTCCTCGGATAAGAGGTAGACCCCTGTGTTAGCTAGGTTGGAGGGGGCCTTCTCCGGGTCTGCCGGCTTCTCTACAAAGTACTCGATGGCTCCATTCCCTCTTACCTTCGCTAAGCCGAGCTGCCTCAGCGCTTCCTTGTTGTGTATAGGCTTAAGGACAATAGTCATAAATGCGTCATTCTCCTGGTGGAACTTCATAAGGTCCCCTAAGTCAAGCCTGATCACGGTATCGCCTTGGACCACCAGGAGGGAGTCGCTTATGTCATAGTAGTCCGCTAGTATTGATATCGAGTGGGCGTTCCCTATGCTGCTCACGTTGGGCTGATACCTCAGCTTAAGCGATATCCTCCTGCTATCTACTGATCTAAAGTAGAACCTCTCGCCGAGGTGGTCATATACGTCCCTATAGTTGTAGAAGCCACTGACGCCGAGGAACACCTCACTTATTCCCTGATGTGCCAGCTCATCGAGAATGAAGTCTATGACGAACCTATTTAGGAACCTCACCATGGGTTTAGACGTATCAACAGTGAGGGGGTACAGCCTAGTGCCTTGGCCACCGATAGGTATGGCTGCCTTCTTCACTTCTGAGATTTATCTCCACCATGGTTTCCTGTCATCACTATAAGTTAAATGCTTTAATACCAGCAATCTTTATGGCTGCCCTTCATCACACCTCCTTACTAACGACAATGCTTCCTCAAGCTCCAAGGCGAACACATCCTTGACCCACGACCTAACCCGGGAAATCACGGTATCGTAGGCCTTTGTGCTCTCGTAAAGCCCAGGAAGGTCTCTTAATGAGCACGCGTTGGGTCCTGACGGCAGGTGGAAGCAGAGCTCAGGGGGCAGCTCTATCCTTAACGTACTACATGGGTTCCTCTCCAGCGCCCTCCTTATATCACGGCCTAAGGCGTAGAGGGCATAAGAGAACGTCAGGTATGCCTCGTAGGGTGAGCCAAGGTGGCTGAAGTATGAGTGCACGGCTCCCTCAGGGCCGCCCTTGGTTGCCATGTAATAAAAGTGGTCGCTAATGGAAAGGAGCCTCCACCTTTCGAGAACTTCACCTCCTATCGCCCTGGCAAAATAGTAGTATCTCTTCAGGACCTCAAGGGCCTCCCTTTGCATCATATTGCCAAGCCATGCCCCTACGTCCCTTGCATCTGCCCAGCTAATTGTGGACCAAGGAGGCACGTCATAGGTATCGCGAGGGGACATGTCGGCAGCTGACGAGACTGTCAGGAACCTGATCCCTCTCCTGCTCAATTCCCTTGGCAACCACCTCAGGAACTCGTAGATCCCTGACTCAGGCCAGTGATGCTCTCCGAAGGTCTCAAAATCAACTGCAACTAGGACGAAGTCGCCAGGAGTCGCCTTCACCCACTCGGCGTACTTATCCGCCGTGAGGGGATACTGATCCCACGCCCTGTCGCCGAATCTGAAGCCTATGTCATCACTAAGCCTGTAATTTCTCAGCAGAAGCCTGACGCCGCATAAGGGGTTCTGGTAAACGAAGTTGGGTGACCTCCAGCCGAGGACCCAGTCTGCGCCCTCAGTGACCACGGCCTTAAACCCTAACCTGAATAGCGTACAGCCTATGTCGTTATTATAGATGAACTCCGTGTTCTCTGCTACCTGTGGCCTGAAACCAAGGACATCATCAACAAGGTCGGCCTGAGCCCTGACCTGGTCGATGAACTCCCTTTCGTCAATGAGGGAGGCCAGGGAGTGATAATAGGTTTGGGCTACCGGTTCCATAGCCTCCTTAGAGACGGCAGTTGAAAGCAGGTTCACGACATCAGGGTAGCCTTCTTTAAGGGCCTTGAGAAGGGAGCCTGCTATGCTCATGGAGAACCTAAAGTCAGGCAGCTCAACAGCAGAGTCCAAAAGCGTTTGCGTTGCCTTTCGGTAGGTCCTCTCTACGACCCTGGCGAGGATCTTCTGGTTGGCATCTTTGTCAATCATCTCCTCAAACTCAAGTGGTATATTAGGTGGTGTGAAGCTTGAGAGCCTCTTAAGCCTAATCGGCTGATGGAGCTCAAAGAACAGCACTATTCCTTCGGTCATCTTGTGATCGCCCTGTAATAGGCCATAGTCCTGGCCCTCTCATAGCAGGCCAATAGAGCGTCCCCGATTGATTCCTTCCTGAAGCGACTATTTACGTCATTTATAGCGAACGCCCTGACGTCCTCGGGGAGGGTTGCGTTCTTCAGCGCCAGTGACCTGAGGTCCTGTAGGGGCGCCCCATGAGGGTCTCTGAACCAAAATATGTAAGCAAGGGACTCCATGGCCATTCCAAGGGCCTCCGGGTTCTCCGGTGGAACCAACAGGCCATCTCCTTCACCTGACCTGATGTCAACTACTATCTCCCTGAGGCCACCAATGGAGGTCGCTATGACAGGTGTTCCCACAGCGAGTGACTCGAGAGCCACAAGACCGAAGGGCTCCCACCTGGAGGGGACTATCGTCGCTGCTGCCAGTCTTATGACAGCTCTGTAGGGGTCGTCAGGTATTCTATTCGTGGTTACTAAGACCCTACCTCTTCTCTCATCAGCGAGCCTTCTAATGTACTGCTCGTAGCCGAAGTCCCCGACAGGTATTCCCAAGACGACCAGTGAAGCGCTGGGGGCATAGTCAAGGGCCCTGATTGCTATATCCATACCCTTCTGGGAAGTAAGCCTTCCTGAGACCACGAAGACAGCCCTTTCCCTGGAGTCCAGGGGCCCTGTCCAAGATCCCGGGACGGCGTACTTGTCTATGATTTCGTAGAGCACCCCCTGATCGAGCGATCCATAGTTTGACGTTATCCACCTCTCGATGGACTCCCTATCCCAGTCCGTCGCGTTATAGATCACACACGACTTACCCTCTATCCAACCGCCGTATTTCCTTTCAAGCTCCTCCCTCAGGTACGAAAGGCTCACGGTCGCGACAGCGTCAGCCTCGTGGACCCCGAAGGCCTCAACGTTCCCGCCCAGGGAGTCCCAGAGGGCTTTATTGTCGACAGGCTCGTGCCTTATAACTCTCCACACCATGTGATGCCCTTCGTCAAGCCCTGCCCAGTCTGGGGATGCGTAGTGCCAAGGGAAGCTCGGCGAGCCGCTCAGGTGTATGCTAAAGACCAAGGGTATTGCATACCCCCTTTGCTCAAGCTCATCCCTTAAGGCTATGCCTGGCAGAACGCTGTGCCAGTCGTGGACGTGTATTAGGTCTGGCTGCACCTCACGCCATGAGAACGCCCTCACACCCCTTGTGAGCAGCGCTGACTTTTCCTCTGCATAGGAGTAAGGGTGCCAAGAGTCAAAAACGACGCCAGTTGCATAGTCGAGCCCCTTGAACATTACAACCCTGAAGCCGTTCAGCTGGGCCTCCTCGGCTCCTATGCAGTAGCTATACTGTTTCCCATCTATTCCCCTCCTATCGCCGCATATGGCGAAGTCGAGGGGCCTAAGTTCATATCTTGCCCTGATGCCTAGGTCCAGGTGCCTTCCATGTGATGGCATGAGGACGCTGACCTCAAGTCCTCTTTTCGCTAGCGCCTCAGCGTGCTGGCGGACAGCCTCCCCTAGGCCTCCAACCTTGACAAGTGGTGAGAGCTCAAAGGATATTATCCACACCCTCCTGATAGACCTCGGCGCTACGAGCCTCGCCGGCGAGCCAGCCACCTTGTTATTGTTGGTGCGTCCCCTGAATCTAAGCGCTTATGAAGGAGCTCCGAAGAGAGGTCCCTTGAAAGGATCCTTCTTAAATTCGATTGGGCATTTCATGAGCTTGACGAGGCCTAGGTCGATCAAGACAGAGAGGCTATAGACCTGGACCCCCGTCAACCTAAGGAACGTGGTCGCGGCACCCAGCCACATCCGGTCCCAGTACTTCCTGCCTATATGCACTCTGCTGTACTTGACCTTGGGGCACTTCAGCCTGACGTATCCCACTCCGTCAATGTATGGGGTATGGCCATGGAACAGGTATAGGACCCTCAGCCTTTTGAGGCCCATTATGTTATACTCGCACAGGTCGTAGTGAACCCTGGCGTAGGCGAACGTCGGCTCAACGAGGCCGTTACGGTCAAGGAACACTATTTCTAAGGGCTCATACTCGGCCCTGCCGTCACCCCTGTAAATTGAGAACGAGAACCTGGCCAGGAACAGGAGCCCGTAGAAGGGCTCCTCTAGTGGGTCAGGCCAAACGACAAGCTCGAAGTCCCTTAGCGGGTCCACGTTCCTCGGGAGGACAATTTCCATGCTGTACTCTTTGGCTACTGCCCTGAGGAGGGCCTCAGCCCTGTCCCTGGCCTCGCTAAGGGCCCTCCTAGACTCGGGAGAGCCACCCGCCGCAACCCTGACCAGGCTTGGCACCCCGTTGCTGCTCCTGGCCAATAGCTCGCTGCATTGGGACGTGAGCTCGTCCAGCCGCAGTTCCAAGGAGCTACACCTTTCATTGCTGGCCTGAGAGCCTGTAGTACAACCTCTTCCTTGTCTTGCCCCTGTTCTCAATATTAACTATCTCAACCTTTCCGACCTCGCAAGTGTTCTTTACGTGTGGTCCGCCGTCGGCCTGTATATCGACGCCCGGGATCTCGACAATTCTGAGCACGTTGACCTCAGGCGGAAGCCTTGAGGCCAGCTTCACGATGCCTGGGATTTGGAGGGCCTTCTCCCTCTCCAGCCAGTAGACCTTCACCTCAATGCAATTGGCCAATATCGAGTTCGCCTCGTCGACAGCGGCGTTAAGTGCGCCCCTCCAGTCCTGGACTCCGCCTAGGTCAAAGTCGTCCTGGGCCAGATCAGGCCTTATGTGCCCCCCGGTCACCTTAGCGCCGAACCTGTTGTACAGCACCGCAGCTATTACGTGGCTTGCAGTGTGAAGGCGCATCATAGCGTAACGCCTGTCCCAATCTATTACGCCCCTGACCCTCGCGCCGGGCTCCAGCGTTGAGAAGTCACCGCCAATTACGTGGGCTACGTCGCCATCCTCCTCCCTGGCCTCAACAACCCTGAGCTTAACGCCTGTCTGCGCGGTTAGGTAGCCCGTGTCTGTGTCAAGGCCTCCTGACGGCCCCGGATGAAAGGCCGTTGCATCGAGGAAGACCTTGTTTCCAATAACTCTCGTGACTGTGGCCTCAAACTCCCTCAGGTAGGAGTCATCCTGGAACAGCAGCCTCGCCACCATTGCTATCGCCCAAGCGCTACATGGAGCCGCCGGCGGGATTTGAACCCGCGGCCACCGGCTCTCCCCGACCTCGGATGCCCCTAAGGCCATACGAGGCCGGCGCTCTACCGGGCTGAGCTACGGCGGCCCCACCTTTCACGCAGGCGAGGCCCCTTAAAGAAGTTGCGAAGAACTGGTTTCCTGAGAAGTATCCCACAGTGTGTTCCTAAATGCTTCAGTAACTAACCTAATAAATGAAGAGATTCGCTTTAAAGCTTCTAGGGTTGCTTAACTTTATTGTGGGTGCTGTGGTGGATCTAGCTAACAAGTTCTCAGCGTCAACAAAGGCCCTGAGGCCCTCCGAGGTCAGGGAGATACTGGCCCTGACCGAAAACAGGAAGGTTCTAAGCCTGGCAGGGGGGCTGCCAGGGCCTGAGGTCTTCCCAAAGGATGATCTTGCTAGGATAGCGGCAAGGGTCATTGAGGAGCTGGGAGACAGCGCCCTTCAGTACTCTCCAACGCTTGGAGTTATGCCGTTCAGGGAGGCAATCGCTGACTTCGTCAGGCAGAAGGGCGTCAAGGTTCTAGACAACGACAGGGTTGCCGTCACTACTGGTAGCCAGGAGGCTATCTACCTCCTCGGCATGACCCTAGTTAACCCGAGGGATGCTATCATTGTGGAGAGCCCTACCTATCTTGCGGCCCTCAACGTGTTCAGGTACTTCGGGGCCGAGTTCATACCCGTGCCAATAGACGAGAACGGCATGAGGACTGAGCTGCTTGAGGACAAGATAAAGGAAGCCAGATCAAGGGGCCTCAACGTGAAGATTGTTTACACGGTCGCGACCTGTCACAACCCCACTGGCGTCATAATGCCCGACGATAGGAGGAAGGAGCTCATTGAGGCTGCGAACAAGTACGATCTGCTGGTGATAGAGGACGACCCCTATAGCTTCTTCGTCTTTGACGAAGCCCCCTTCACCCCCCTCAAGACCCTTGACACAGAGGGGAGGGTCATTTACCTCGGGACCTTCAGTAAGATACTTGCCCCTGGCCTTAGGCTTGGTTACATGATAGCCGACAGGCAGATAACCAGGACCGTCGAGCTGGCTAAGCAGATGGTAGACCTGCACTCCGCCACTCTCTCCCAGTACGTGGCCCTTTATGCTATAAGGGATGGGGTGGTCGACAAGACCATACAGAAGGCGAGGGTCGTTTACAAGCAGAAGAGGGACGTGATGCTTGAGGCCCTAGAGGAGTACATGCCAGAGGGCTCGGCCTGGTTTAAGCCTAAGGGGGGGCTGTTCGCGTTCATATACATGCCGAAGGGCGTTGACACCACCGACATGTTGCCAATGGCTATAGACAGGGGGGTAGCCTACGTGCCGGGCAGGAGCTTCTTCAGTGACGGCTCAGGGTCCAACGCCATGAGGATCAACTTCAGCTACCTGCCGCCCGACAAGCTGCGCGAGGGGCTGAGGCTTATAGCTGAGGCGGCCAAGGACTACATGGCGGTCAAGGGGACCACCACGTGAGGGCTCATAGCTCCAGACCCTCATCACTTTTCAGCTGAAAGCTTCTATCATTGCCCTGCCAGCAGTCCCCAATAAACAATAAACCTTATATTATTTGATGCCATTTTTAGCACATGGAGGGCGCCACCGTGAACTCTATGAGCAATGTGAGGGGGAGGAAGGCACCCTATGAGGCCCCCCGCGTCGTGGCTGGGAGCCCACGCTCCCTACCCTAGGCGCGGGGGGAGGGATAAGGGGTATGAGGGCGAGGGGTGAACGCAAGTTCGCTGAGCCCCTATGAAAGCCCGATCCTTATTAAGCCGCGCCCCTAGAAGGTAATAAGGGCAATGACCTCCTGGGAGCTCTTTGAGAGGCTCTACAGGGAGTACGACGATTGGTACACCTGGAACAGAGTGACGGCCGAGAACGAGCTTAAGGTCGTCCTCAGGGCTGACCCGGGGGAGGCATGGCGCCCCTGTATTGACGTGGGGTCCGGCACTGGCTTCTTCACGGCACCGATCGGCTGCCTTGGGCTTGAGCCGAGTGTCAACATGGCCTTAATAGGCAGGCTGGCGAGGGGCGTGGACGCCGTGCAGGGTAGGGCTGAGGCCATGCCAATCAGGGAGGGCCACGTAGGCTCTGCCTTCATGGTTGTAACCCTTTGCTTCCTTCCAAGTCCGTCCGAGGCGGTGGCTGAGCTCAGAAGGATCCTGAGGCCGGGCGGTAAGGTTATAGCCTGCATAGTTCCAAGGGGAAGCCCCTGGGCCAGGGAATACGAGAGGAGGGGGAGAGAGGGAAACCCCTTCTACTCGGTCGCCAGGTTCTACACTGTCAGGGAGGTGGTGGAACTATTCTCAAGTTACGGCTTCACTCTAGAGGATGCCCTGGGCGCGCTCACGTATGGCCCCTTCGACGGGCCGAGGCCCGAGGAGCCGGGACCTTACTCAGAGGGGGAAGGCTTTGCCTGCCTGAGGTTTAAATCCCTCGGCCACAACAGGGGCTTGGATGAGGAGGCTCGAAAGGCCTGACGCAAAAGGATGAGGAGCCCGCGCAGGGCTGACGCCGCTTATTAGGACGTGAGGCAGTGCTGCTCGTCGGGAAGTAAGGTTGCGCGTAGCTATTACTGGCGGCGCTGGCTTCATAGGGTCGCACCTCGTCGAGCTTCTACTAAATGAAGGGCACCGGGTCGTGGTCGTCGACAACCTCTCCACGGGGAGGCTTGAGTTCCTCAATAACGTCATCAATGACCCGAACCTTGAGTTCATGAGTGGTGATCTGAGGGACCCCGAGGTTGCCTTAAGGGCGATTAGAGGCTCTGACGCAGTATATCATCTGGCGGCAAACCCTGAGGTCAGGATAGGGGCACAGGACCCAGCCTCGATATATGAGCAGAACATCAGGGTCACGTTTAACGTCCTTGAGGCCATGAGGCTCCAAGGTGTGAGTGTCATAGGGTTCGCCTCGTCGTCGACGGTATACGGAGACGCGAGGGTAATGCCGACCCCTGAGGACTACGCTCCCCTTAAGCCAATCAGCGTCTACGGCGCCTCCAAGCTGGCCGGGGAGGCCCTCGTAAGCGGCTACGCCCACACCTTCAGCTGGACCGCTGTCTCCTTCAGGCTGGCAAACGTCGTCGGCCCTAGGCTAACGCACGGGGTCATATACGACTTCATACAGAAGCTCAGGAGGAACCTCAACGAGCTCGAAGTCTTAGGTGACGGGACGCAGAGCAAGAGCTACATACACGTGAGCGACACTGTCAGGGCGATGTACTACCTCCTAAGCGAGGCCGTGAGGAGGGGCGTGACCTATGAGGCCTTCAACGTGGGCAGCGAGGACAGGGTCTCAGTGCTCGAGATAGCGTCGATGGTCTCGTCAGAGATGGGCCTCTCGCCGAGGATCTACGCAACGGGCGGCGTCGACGGTGGAAGGGGGTGGAAGGGGGACGTTAAGTACATGCTCCTCGACGTCAGGAAGGCCGCCAGCTGGGGCTGGAGGCCAACCATGAACAGCAGGGAGGCCGTGAGGAGGGCCGTCAGGGAGCTGCTTCAGGAGCTCAAAGCTTAATTCCTCGCACACGATAACCTCACCAGGTGCCGCGGTAGTATAGCCCGGCCAAGTATGCGGGCCTTTCGAGCCCGTGACCCGGGTTCAAATCCCGGCCGCGGCACCAGCTTTGGCTATTAACTGACGTCAAGGACGCTGATAACGATTTTAATCAAGGCTGAAGTTTGACCTTGGCCTTCTAGGACCTCTTGTCATCCCCGCCCCCTCCGTTGCCCCTTCACTTTCGCTGACGTCTCCCCCTCAGCTATAGCCTGCGCCGTCGACGGGGCCGTGCCGGTTGGGCAGGACGCAGCCGTCCCTGACGGTCGCTGTGGAGGGCGAGCTGGCGAAGCTCAGGAGGGTCGCGTCAAGGCTGAGGGTAAGGGGGCTCAGGGAGAGGCTCGACGCCGTAATGCCCGTGATAAGGCAGGTGGAGGAGGCCTTCGAGGACGAGCTGGCGGACCCGCTAGAGGTCCTGCTCCTCGCGCTGCTCCTCACATGCGGTGATCTGAGTGATAGTAGTTGACGCGATCCCCAGGGACGGGGGCGTCGAGCTGGTATTCGACGGCTTCAGGAGGGCCTTCGTCAGGACCACGTTCCCGGTCTACCTGGAGGAGCTCCCCCCAGGCCTCACGTCGCACCCCTCCGTAGTTGACGTGGTGCCCGAGGAGTGGAGGACCCTGGACGGCAGGCCCATCACCATCTACAGGGTCGAGGTCAGGGACCTGTGGGCCTACAGGGACCTCAGGAGGTTCAGGGTGGTCAACGACTTCATAAGCCCCCTGAGTCAGGCCCTGGTGAGGATCAACGCACTACCGATGCACAACGACGAGCTGAGGGACGGGAGGGTCGAGCTGAACGACGACGGCTACTCCTTCCCCCAGGTCACCTACGCCAAGGTGGTGCTCTACGACTGGTACGGGGAGCACAGCCACGGGAGGTACTACAGGCTCTACCTCAACAGGTCACTTAGGGAGGAGGGGGACGTCAGGGACCTCGAGGTCTCAGCTGACGTTGTTGAGTGCCCCTCGGCGGTGTGCGACAGGGTGAGGGCCTCTGTGAAGGTCGTCTCGGAGCTCAGGAGGTCCCCTGTTGACGTCAAGGGACTGATAATGTGGAGCAAGGCGATGAGGGTCCTGCTGAGGGAGATTAGGTATGCAAGCATAGGGAAGGCCCTCACGGTCAACGAGGCCTGGATCGCTATGAGGAGGTACGTTGTGCCCAGGGTAGTCCCAAGGGTTGAGGACCTGAAGACCCTTGAGGGCATGGTCTACATGGACAGGCCAGGCCTGCTGGTTTACCCAGAGGGCAAGTGCTACGATGGCGTGTACCAGGTCGACTTCTCCTCAATGTACCCGTCAATCATAGCCAAGTACAATATATCGGGCGAGACCGTGAACGCCTGCAACGACGTCAGGGTAGGGCCCTACACAGTATGTGAGAGGGAGAGGGGTGTAGTGGCCGAGGCCGTGGAGAGGCTGATAGCGCTCAAGGAGCTCTACAAGGGTGTCGACGAAGAGCTGGCGGAGGCCTTCAAGTGGGTCCTGGTGGCGTCCTTCGGCTACCTGGGCTACAGGAACTCGATATTCGGCAGGATAGAGGCCTACGAGCTCGTCACCTTTCTGGCCAGGGCGACTCTCAGGCTGGCCATGGAGCTTGCCAGTGAGATGGGCCTCGAGGTGGTCCACGGCATAGTAGACTCGCTCATGGTCAGGGGACCTAAGGAGGTGGTTGAGGAGTTCGTTGAGAGGGTCAACGAGGCCACGGGGCTGAGGCTGAAGCTTGAGGACGAGTTCAGCTGGGCCGCCTTCACTAGGTCGAGCGAGGGCCTACCATACCCCCACAGGTACGTCGGCAGGAGGCCCGACGGGACGCTTAAGGTCAAGGGGCTCCTGAGGGCGAACCAGCCCGTCCTGGTCAGGGAGTTCTACAGGGATGTACTGAGGCTTATGTCAAGGGCTGGGAGCTGCTCCGAGCTTACCGGCCTTAGGCAGGCCATAGACGAGCTCTATAGGGCCTACAGGGCGAGGGCCATTAGGGGGGAGCCGAGAGGGTACGTGCTGTGGGTCAGAGGCGAGCCCTACGTTAGGGGCCCCAGAGGCCTCTACAGCGCCGAGCTGGGCTATAGGGGTCATGACCCGGACTATTACCTTCAGTACCTGGCCAGGACCAAGGGGACCCTAAAGGCGATGCTGCCGTGATCACTGGACTCACGGAGCTGGATGAGGTCATAGCTGACGACCTGATAGTTGAGTTCTTTTCCGTGGATGTGGGTTTGCTAGAGGAACTGTACTCAAGGACTATAGCACTCTCTTCATATCCTGAGGTCAAGGTTCTCGTGGTGGCTGAGAGGGGAGGCCTGGATCCCTGGCTGATAAGGGCCTACCAGAGGGCCGCCGGTGTCAGGGGCATCGTACTGGTCAGGAGGGCATTCAAACCTGAGGACGTGCCTCCCTCAATAGACGCTATGGGTGAGGGCGACCTAGTCGTGATAAACCCCTACGGCCTTAGGAGGCTCTACACGGGAATAGTGGCGGCCATAAGGGGGAGGCAGGGCAGGACGTTCGTCTTCTCAGCTATGGACAGGACCAGAGAGGGCAGTGTCTTCGGCCTTCACTCGGCGCACTCAGTAATAGGGGTTGACAGGACGAGGGAGGCCATCAGGTTTAGGGTGTTGAAGAGCGTCACTTCTGCCGAGTTAGAGCTAAGGTACCCATTGGCGGCCCTTTATATGAGGGAGTCGAGGGGGCTGGAGCCCTGGACGGTAGGCCTGGGTAAGGCCCTGGGATCTATGAGAGGCCACCTCCTAAGCGTCAGGCCCTACCTGAGGCCAATGGCTATGAAGCCTTTCACTAGCAGGCAGTCTTCACCCCCAAGAGCAACTAGCTCGCCAGCTCTTAGGCTAAGGGCCCTTCCTAACGACCTTAAGGGTCGCAGCCGAGGGCGTAGGCGAGGGCCGCGTTGAAGGAGTCGCAGGCGCCCGTTACGCCACAGGCGTTTACCTTGGGCGCGGGAT
>JBMFIT010000001.1:0-9893 GCA_049974445.1 Acidilobus sp. | reverse complement strand
TTGAAGGAGTCGCAGGCGCCCGTTACGCCACAGGCGTTTACCTTGGGCGCGGGATCCCTCTGACCTCCTCCCCGTCTTGAGGGACGAGGCCTGTTCTTCACTTTGTCAGCTGAAGGCCTCCACCTAGTTTGAATTGGAGTAGCTATGTCGGCCAGTGCCAAGAGATCCTTGGTCCCAATGAAGGCTGGAGTGGGGTTCAGGGTTTTGAAGCCTCTGAAGCGCTCTAGGGCTGCCCTAACAGCGTAGTATGGCACTTCAAGCGAGACGAGAAGTACGTCACCACCTGGTAAGGCACTAGTGACGTCATCCCTTGAGAGCTCAGAGTTAGGGCTGGGATCCACCATGGCTAAGTTCTCACTGGGCAGGACAACCATGTACGCCCTGCCCGCCCTTCCGTTCCTCCTAATGCTAATGCCAGACATGTCAACGCCCTCGTTGCTGAGCAACTAGAGGGCCCTGGCTTCCGACAGCAGTTATGAGCTTTGATCCGCCGCTGATCCAGGCAGCGGAGACGGCCTGATTAGAGCCCTTCCTCCATGACCAATTAAAAGTCGACGGCCCTGGTTGCTTCCCCGGGCGGTGGTAACAGTCCGACGACCAAGTAGTAGTTAACATTATAGCTCCTGGCAGAGAATCATTTCGGGCCTCAGCACCCTCACCTCTGCCCTTCAGGCAGATATGGCAAAAGCCTCTTTGTTGCCCTTCCAGGGCGCTACTGGTAAGAACAGCTCATATGCCGAGTAGCGGCATTGGTATGCTCTTCGGACTCTCAAATCTGGAGTAGGCGACGGCGGTCAGGGCTATGTTTACGATAACCATTATTAGTCCTGAGGCGACTGAGGTGATATCAATGCTTGAGGTAAGCCAAGAGTATATCAACAAGCCCCCGAACACAACGTTAAAGACCAGGCTGACGACAAACATGGATCTCCTATATCCACCTATGGTTAGCCCAAGGGCGACCCCCATGCCAATCAGCAGGAACAGAGTCACCCCGGTCAGGAGATAGGCGTCGTACATTAGGGAACTGGCCCTGACCACAAGGCCTACTATTAGCAAAATTACGTCAACCAACAGGTCAAAGGCCAAGGCAACTCCCATTACGAAGGTCGAGTACTTCAAGTTTGCCCCGATCTCTGACATCAATTATTGGAACTTTAAGCTTTCCAGGACGCCACGTCAGCAGGATCGAAACAAAGACGGCATCTGAGCAAAAAGCCTTTAAAGGCCATTAAAGAGCGACCGAGTTAGCCCTTGGCTACGGCTTGACCCACCACCAGTAGATTGCATCGCCTCCGCCCCCGATCATTGGGTTCTCCTCCCAGGATACAGTACCCATAAAGCCAGCCATGTAGGGCTTCACGACCCAGTAGGCGTAGGGTTTGATCGTGTAAACGTAGAAGTAAAGCTGTACCGCGACAGCCTCAGCCTGACTGAAGAGTGACGTCGCCTGGGTCACGTTAGTGAGCTCGGCCGCATCGGCCTCGCCTATTAGGTTAAGGAGTCCCTGATACTCAATAGCCTCCTGCCACAGGAGCTTCCCTATGTAGGGCTCTATGTCGTTATTGAGACCTGACCAGCTTATCTTGGACTCGTTGAAGTACAAGCTTAGATTCTCAAGGTAGCTTACATACCAGCCGTCAGGCTCTGCCCAAACCAGGCCAGTGTACTGAGCGTTCATCATGTCAGAGGCCAGTGGGTAATCAGCTACGTAGCCGCTGTTCCAGATCGCCATGGGGTTCATCCCAGGAACCCAATATGACAGCATTACTGCCCAGGGCAGGTATGTCGGAACGGCGTTTACGTTGGGGTCTATGTTGTGGAGCGACTGGGCCCACATCTCCGCGGCTGTGAAGCCCGTCGTGTCACCGTCCTCTACAATTATCGGGAATGTCACACTCATGTTGTAGAAGCCGCTCTCCTCAAGCAGCTCCTTGGCGTAGGTGAGGTTGAACGTCGGGCAGCCAGTGAGCTGGGAAGGCGGTATGTAGATGTCGAGGCCCTGTATGAGTGCGCCGCAGTATGGGCTCCCGAAGTTGAAGTGGTACCTCTCGTTGCCGACTATGGAGTTGATGTACTGCGTGTAGTTGAAGGCGTATGCGAAGGCCTCCCTGACGAGCGGGTTTGCGAAGTACCATGGAGGAACGTTGAAGGCTGGGTTTATCTGGTGAAGAAGCGACTCAGATATGTTAAGGTCGAATCCAAAGAACTCCTCAAGAAGGCTAGGGAACTCATAGACCTTGGCCTGGCCTTCGCTCTCAAGCTGCTCTATTAACGGCATGAAGCTGTTTGGGAGATTAACTATTATGTCAGCCTGACCAGAGGCGAACATCTCGTATGCCGTCTCTGGGTCCTTGACCCAGTAGATAATGACCGTCACGTTGGGCTTTGGTATGTAAGGTATGTTGCTTGGCCAGTAGGGGTTCGGCCTGAGGACAATGCTCTGGCCTGGCGTGTAGGCGGCTATATAGTACGGTCCAGTCCCTAACGGATCCCACTGCACGGCCTTATTGTAGTCCCACTCGTTGCATGTCTGCTCGTACTGGTAGAGGGCCTCGGCGAGCTGGGTCATGTTGTTGTCGTAGAGGCCGGTGAAGTTTATGCCGTCACCAACTGACTCGAGCCACTTGGCGTCAAGTATGCCAGGCCCCCAGGCCTCAGCCAGGGCCGTGAAGAAGACCTGTGGTCTCACCGGCTCAATCAAGTGGAACGTGACTGTGTTGGACGTATTGTCGTAAGTGATTGCGTTAATTATCTCCTCTGCGCCCTGTGTGTCGTTAGGCGCGGTTACGACAAACGTGAACGGGGTGTAGTTAGGTATCAAGTACTGGGCCAGGATCCAGCCCCTAGTGCTTGGGACTCCGCCAGCGCATAAGACGTCCCTCACCAGGCTATACCATACGTCATAGGCGGTTATCGGGTCTCCGTTGGCAGCCTTAAGGTTGGGCCTTACCTTGAAGACGTAAACTGTGTAGTTAGGCGATATGGCCCCATAGGTGTACCTATCGGTCACGTTCGTCCAGTTTCCAACTGTGGGTATGTACTCAGCTGCCATGGGCAGGAAATCGTCAGTGTAGGGGCCATCGTATATGAGGAGAGACGAGAAGATGTTATCGATGACCTCAAAGCCGACGGTCTCATAGTCGATCGCTGGGTCGAAGCTGAAGGGACCCCCAGGGACGTTCTCGGCTACAACTATCGTGCTTGGGTTGGGTATCGAAACTAATGGCTTGAAGAGGGCGAACTGTTCAGACTGTGAGGAGACCGCAACCGTATAATAGGACGTATAGTTGTATGTCTTTCCGCTTGTTATGTTCTCAGTTACGATCGTTAACGCTACAGCGTAGAGGCCAGCTCTGTCAAACGTGATGCTTATTGGATTTTCCTTGGGCTGAAGATAGGTCACGTTACCAGAGCCTGTCAGCCACTCTTGGATAGCGTAGCCGGTCGCGTTGATTGATGGGACCTTGAGGACAGTCCCGTTACCAAGGTTCCAGATGTACTCCTTCACTGTCATATTTGTGCCAGTCGGCGGCTGAAGAAAGCCAGCTGACAGCTCAAGCTTCTGCCCTACACTTATTATGGGCTCTGAGGTGTTAATGGGCGCTATCACGGGAATTGATATAAATGCCCCAAGAGTCTCGTTAAGGGCTGGAGGCGTGACTAGGAGCTGTACGAGGTTTGTCTGTGACGATCCCTTGAGCGCGCCATCCTCAAACACTTCATAATATATCAGGTATCTGCCAGGGTGCTCAAAGGAGACCTCGACAGATCCGGTAGTTGAGTTCAGGGCAGTCCCATTTCCAAGGAAGAAGAGTACGTAGGAGCCTGGCGGCTGACCATAGGAGGTGACCGTGATTACGACAGGCTGACCTGCTATGGAGGTATAGGTGCTCAGTGCGGGAGGTGCCATTGAGTACGAGGTTGTGATCGCAGAAGTCGATGATATGTTGGGCGATGTTGTAGTTGCAGTTAAGCTAGATAGCGTAGTTAAGCTAGAAGATTTTGTCGAAGAAGTTTTCTCAGTGGTCAAAGATGTCATCGAGTGGTGGTTAGCTATTATGAGGCTTCCAAGGGCAACTAGGACAATTATGATGACAATGACGGAGAGCAAAACCTTGCTAACTGAGGCCCTCATGGACCTCTGATTCTGGGCGAACGCCCATCCCTATCAGCCACGGGTTCCTTTTAGGGAAGGGGTTTTAAAGCATCGCGGCCCCCTTTAAATTTGACAGTGAGTGCAGGCTAGTTGGAAAAACTGAAGCTAACAGCCTCTCTCCTCAGGCTACTAATTTAATCCCCCTTGACAGCAACAGCGCCTTGGTAGGAAAGTTGTTCGGAAAGGTAAGTGATGTGAAGGTTCAGGACGTATCCAGCCTCCTGCCCGGCACGGTGGGGGTTTACGTTCAGTGGCTTGTGACTAAGGAGACGGGTTCAGAGAAGTTCGCGATGAGGAGGTTTGTCGTTAAGCCCAAGGGAAGGATGCCACTCCACAACCATAAGTACGTTGAGGCCGTATTCATCATAAGGGGAAGGCTTAGCGTAAGGATAGGGAATGACGAGAGGGTCGTAGGCCCAGGGGATTACCTCTTCACTTCCCCCTGGGAGCCTCACTCCATTGAGAACCCGTTTGACGACGAGGCTGAATTCGTATGCGTGATATCATACGAGGACGACATGCGGCTGTACGCCCTTGAGGCGGGGATAAATAGCTAGTCATGTTAGATAGTTATTATTGTTGAAGGCGCATCCTCAAAATCACAACGTGACCCACCAATGTGGGGTAGATCTTGGACAAGCTCAGGCTTGCCGGCTCCATGGTCTTCATTGGGGTCGCCCAGTTCATTATTTTGTTGATAGTGGCCGAGGCAATATACCCTGATTACAGTGTTTCGCACAATTACATTAGTGACCTAGGTAACTACAAGCTGGCTCCTTCAACGCCTCACGCTTACATATTTAACGCTTCCATAATCCTAATGGGTTTGCTTCTTGTCGGAGGAGGTACCCTCTTATGGGGCAGGGGTAAAGTTGACAGGACCCTTTCGGCATTCATCACCTTGTCTGGGATTGGAGCAGCAGGCGTGGGAGTTTTCCCCGAGACCTCACCATATCACTTACATACCATATTCTCACTGATGGTATTCCTCTTCGCCTCGCTGGCCTCTTATCCCGCAAGCCTGTATAGGCGCGGTAGCTCAATAGCGTGGCCTTTCCTTGGTACAATCGGCCTTATAGCGCTCGGCCTATTCATAGCAGGTTATTATATGAGCCTTGGCTGGGGCGGCATGGAAAGATTGATAGCATACCCTAACCTGATATGGGCCGCTGGCTTTTCAGCCTCCCTCATGACATCAAAGCCAGCGCGGTCTTAAGAACGACATTCGCCCGAGAGGTTGCCGTAGCCAGGTCTTCTCAGCGATCAGGGCTCTGGTGAAGCTCTAAACGGGCGCTTGTTTTAAAGGGCCTCATTTAGGTCCTACATACTTTTACGTAAAGAGCCCTTTGGAATAGGGTAATCAGGTGGATAGAATGGCAAGGGTCGTCTTGCATGAAAGGGATCACCCCTACGTGATTAAGCTCGACAATGGGAGGGAACTTCACATATGCGCCTGCGGGCTCTCACAGAACAAACCTTACTGTGATGGGCATCACAGGCTCGTTAAGGACGAGCAACCTGGAAGAGTCTACGTATACAACCTGGATGGGAACAGAATTGAGCTTATCAACTTCTACCCTTGACTATGGGTTGTTGACCGTTCAACAAGCCGTTTTTCTTCTTAAGTTGACGGCTATTTGGGTGAAAGGTTGAGGGCATCGTTAGGAAGAGCCCTGATTTCGGTTATCATAGTAGTTATAGTTATCATAGCTGTGTTAGGTGGTTATCTGGCCTACAGCAGGACTTCAAAGGTCAAGCTGGTCGTAGCAACATACAATGGTATCAACACGGTCCTTCAGCTGGCCGCACAGGAGTTCGAGAAAGAGCGCCCGAACGTAGAGGTTCAGGTGGTCTCCTTCCCATGGAGTGACTACGTTGAGAACGAGCTAACGGTACTAAAGGCTGGGGGCAGCGCTTACGATGTAATAACCTTCACGCCAACATCGTCACAGCTATTCTTCCCCTACGTGATTCCAATTAACACAAGCTACCTCAATATGAGTGACATACTCTGGGGACAGGAGGCCTTTGGAGGGGTAAGGTACGTCAATGGCTCAGCCCAGGTCATGGGGGTCACAATTCAGACATGGGTCGAGCTATTTGTTTACAATAAGACCATTTTCGACAACTCAACGATTCAACAGGAGTTCAGGCAGGAGACAGGCTACACGCTGAACCCCTGGAACTGGACGAGCTGGCAGGAGGTGGTGGCGGCCTCCAAGTTCTTCGTTGAACATAACCTGACAAGGTATGGGTTCATAGTTGACGATAACCCTGACCACGGACTTATTGACACGTTCCCAGCGATATTCTGGTGGTACTGGTACAGGAACTCAACGATAAGCTGTAACACGACGACTGGCCTGACTGGATATGGAACCATGTTCTGGGGCTGCATACCGCCATGGTGGGGCCACCAGTTCCCTCCTCCCGCATTTAACACGAGTGCGGGCCTTCAAGCCCTCGAGGTCCTAGACGAGCTCGTTAAGTACGAGCCATCCCCCAGTCAAGTAATAATTGACTACACAATGACCGGCACGCTGCTCTCACAGGGTGGAGTTGCTGGTGCTGTGGCCTGGGCTAACGATGTAGCCTCGCTATCACCTAACGTTAGCTCGCAGTTCCTGATGGCCCCCCTGCCAGGAGGTTATGGTGAGCCTGGGTCAACATTCCTAGCAGTCAGCAAGTACTCTAAGCACAAGCAGCTGGCAATGGAGTTCATCGCGTTCGTGCTGTCGCCTCAGTTCCAGGAGCAGGCCTTCTACCTTCAGGGCTCGATACCGGTGTCAAAGGAGGCGATAAGTGAGATCATAGCAAACTCTAGCGAGTCGGCCTACGTCAGGGAGTGGCTGAAGGCTATAATGATCGTGGGGGAGAACTCGTATGCGACCCCGCCAACGGTCCCTCAGACATACGCCTACCTAATACCTTACTTCAACCAGGAGGTGTTCAGTTACCTCACTGGCAAGATCGCAGACCCGTGGCAGGCCCTCCAGGTGGCTGCCAGGGAGTGGGTATTGGCGATGGAGAGCTCCTTGAGCACGGCCCCTACAAGCTAAGGCCCTCAACCACACTAAACATCTTTTACGATCCCCTCACGCGCCTTAAGGGGAGCCATGTGCAGGATGGTCGGTGCCTATAGCGAAGGCGGAGAGGGGATCCTAGAGCTGGCCGGGTGCCTCAGTGATGCCGCGGAGAACGACTTAGAAGGAGGGGTAAGGCTCCAACATGGGGACGGCTGGGGCCTTGCCGTCCTCACCGAGGATGGTCTGATTATTTACAGGAGCGGAAGGCCAATCTACGAGGAAAGGCCTGACGTCCTGAGCTTGCTCAGGGGCAAGAGGACCCTCGTAATCATTCACGCCAGGCTAGCCTCTGAGAAGAGCAAGGTCGGGCCACAGTACTCCCACCCATACCTAGCCACGTCGATGGATGGAAGTCTCACCTACATTCTCGCGCACAACGGCTCGGTCAGGAAGAGGCCCCTAGTTGACGATGAAGATCTCCTACCTCCCGGCTTAACGTCCGACGAATACGTTGACAGCGAGCTCATAGCTCTCTACCTGGCCAAGTGGGGGCTTAGCGGCGAGTCACTATCAAGGCTGCAAAAGTACGTGACGCCCGGGAGCGCCGTTAACCTACTTGTAATCGAAATTAGCAGGTCAAGGAGAATCGCGGCCCTGCAAGCCTACTCACACTGGGACGCGGCGGCAAACGGCGAGTACTACAGGCTCTACAAGGTCGAGGCGGGCGGAACGAGGGCTATCGTCTCATCAACGGTAGCCCGCGAATGCAAAAGGAGGGGCTGGGAGGAAATTAGTGCGCTTGAGGCGGGCCGCATCGAGTCCGTCGGCGAGCTTAGGCTGGTCGGGTAAGCCTTGGTTGGAGACGCCAAATACCCGCGCAAATGAAGGCGCGATCTGGTGGTAAGGTGCTCCAGGCAGGCGCATATGTCCCCGACCTTGAGCTCAACACCACGGCGGGGAGACTTAGGATATCATCATACAGGGGGAGGAAGCTAGTCATTTACTTCTTCCCCAAGGCCTTCACGGCCGGCTGCACCAGGGAGCTGCAGAGGTTCGTTGAGCTGTACGACGAGTTTAAGTTGAGCGGGGCTGAGGTGTTAGGTGTCAGTGTTGACAGCGTTGAGACGTTGCGGAAGTTCGGGGAACGGTACGGCGCGAAGTTCCCGCTCGCAAGTGACACCTCAAGGGAGGCCTCAAGGGCGTTCGGTGTCCTCAAGGAGGGAGGAAAGAGCGCGATGAGGGTCACATTCATAGTTAGGCCGGATGGTTACATCCGTAGCGTCATAAGTAACCTCAGGAGGGCCGAGGAGCACGCGGACAGAGCCCTGGACGAGGTCAGGGCCCTGTGAGGGCCAGCGAGCCCTAGAGGTACCGAAACCGCTTTCCTTTATTGTTCCACAGTGTCAGGAGAACTTGCGATGTACCATAAGGGCGTTTTCAGTTCAAGCCAAACAGCCGTAAAGGACCCGCCTCAGGCCATGGGGGCATTAGGGGCTCTGAAGGCGAAACTTGAATTCTGCTGCAGGGTCCATTGGCCTAGGACAGGTGAACCTGTGTGCACTCGTGCGAGATCATCAAGGTCCTTGACGACATGAAGGGGATAGGCGCTTACGTTGACTTCACCTTCCTGGCCTATGGGGGAAGAAAGCCCCAGGGCGACCCTCTCGCGAGCCTCGCGTCTGATGCCGTAAACATGTTGAGATCATCGGTGGCCCTTGACAAACTCAAGGACAATCCTGTCGTGAGAGCCTATAGGAGCTTTTACTGGGGGCTTGGAATAGATCCAACCAAGGTCAGGCCGAGCTCGGAAGCCCTGGCAAGGAGGGCGCTTAGGGGTGAGTTCCCAAGAGTGAGTCCCCTTGTCGACGCAGGCAACATAGCCTCCCTAAGAACGCTGGTGCCAATCGGTATTTATGACCTCGACCTCCTGAGGCCACCCCTTGTTATCATGCTCAGCGGGGGTTGGCACAGGTTCGTGCCAATTGGAGGAAGGGAGGAGGTGCTTCCTAAGGGGTACCCTGTCATGGTGGATCAGGGTGGGACGGTAGTTCACGTCTATGCGCACAGGGATTCCTCTCTCACTTCCGTGAGGGCCTCAACGGAAAGGGCTCTCGTAGTTGGGACGGGCGTGGCAGGCGTTGATAAGGCCCTTGTAAGGGAGGCTGTGAAGCTGACAGCACGCATAGCAGCACTTGTCGGCTGGAGGGAGGAAGGCGAAATTTGTGAGGCCTAGTGGAGCCGGGGCCGGGATTCGAACCCGGGATATAACGGGTCTCGGCAGGGCTCACCCACTGCAGCCCGCCGCCTTGGACCGCTCGGCCACCCCGGCTCCAGGGAAATGGCCTACTCCAGGGTCTAAAGCCTTTTCATGGAGCTCACGGCCATTGAGAGACGATGCTTAGCCCGTTCGGATCTAGGCAAACGTCTACAATCTCACCAAGGTCAGGCCTGTAACGCCCTATTGAACACCTTACTGGCTTGTCCAGTCCCACATCGACAAGTGCCCTGCCCTCTCCGTCGGTTGCGTAGTAGACAGAGACTACCTTACCGTTCATCCTGGGAGCGCCGCATGTCCCGCTTGGAGCTACGATGGCTGATAAGGGCCTGAACGCTACAAAAGCGCCCCTCCGTTGGGAGTCCCTTACTGGGATTATCTCAGGGTCCCCCAATACCTCAAGGAACCCTGTGGCCTCGAACACGTTTTCGAA